>CAIUYS010000418.1 GCA_903903365.1 uncultured Methylococcaceae bacterium | reverse complement strand
TAATTATGCCCTTTGCAGCGCAAATTAAAAATCTGGATGGGGGGGCAAGCGGTATTTCCGCTGCTAAAAACTCAATCATTACGGTTGTTTTAAAGGGTAACGCCTACGACTTGGCGCCGGTCGATATCAAGGGAGAGATGAGTCCTTATTTGGGTAGCAGTCAGGTCGAAATGAACTTTAACGGGCTGCCGATGCCGCTGGTATCCCCTTATATGGTGGAATTTGCAGGCTATAAAGTTGAAAAAGGCAAGATGACGCTGGGTTTAAAATATACTATCGTTAACAGTCAATTAACGGCGACTAATAATATACTGATTGATCAGTTCGAGTTGGGGGATAAAGTTGAAAATCCGAAGGCGGTTTCTTTGCCTCTTAAACTGGCTGTCGCATTACTTAAAGATTCGAGTGGTAGAATAAAAATAGAGGTTCCCGTTACCGGCAGTTTGGATGATCCCCGGTTTAGTGTGGGCGCTATTGTTACTGATGCGCTGATGAATGTACTTAAAAAGGTGGTCACCTCACCTTTTCGGGCATTGGGTTCATTGTTGGGCAGTGAAAAAGACATGAGCCTGATTAGCTTTCCTGCCGGGTATTCGGCGTTGAGTCCGCAACAACAAGAAAAACTGGACGCTTTGTCCAAGGCGCTAAAAGAGCGGCCGATTTTAAAACTGGATATCAAAGGCGCTTCTTTTCAGGAACAGGATTGGCCGATTATTAGAGAAGATGCTTTATATGAACAACTTAAAATACGAAGTGCCGCCGAGATTAATAAAGACGCCGTAAAAAAAATACGTGCGCAATATGTCTTGCTTTCTGATAGTGAGTACAAACGTTTATTAGCAGAAATGTTTATGGAAAAATTTCCGCTGTTGGCTGAAAAATCTTTTTTAGGAACGCCAAAATTGATGAATCCCGAAGCAGGTGATTTTTATGAGGTCGCTAAACAGAAGCTTTTTACCATTATTAAACCGGAACAGGATCGGCTTAAAGTGCTGGCCTCTGCCAGAGGGCAAATTATTGCCAATTATGTGGTTCAGAAGGGCGGCGTGCCGCGCGAAAGAGTCTATATTTTGGATGCCGTGGTTGACCCTGAAAGGGATAATAAAGAAATTGTCAGTGCTTTGTCGCTGAATGCCGGTGATTAAAAATCATCAATAATACTTGCCCGCATCAATACAGATACTCTGATTGATGAAGCCCTTAATCAGTGGACATAATAATGACTTATCAGCCTTTGCTAACAACATTACAGGAAAGGAACAAGCTTTCAGCGTCGGAATTAAAAAAAGTAAAGCAGGTTAAAAAAACTTCGGTGGCAGAAAGTTTGCCCCTGTTGCTGGTTAAGTTGGGTTTGTGTTCAGAACTTGATGTAGCGGATGCCTTTGTTGAATCGGGTCATTTTGAGAAAGTGACCTCCGATCAGTACCCGCTGGAAATGCAATTGCCCGAAACGGTGTCCCTGCGTTTTTTAAAGAACTGTCATGTCATTGGCTTAAGTCATACTGACAATGACATTACGGTTGCCATGATGGATCCCGAGGATAAGTCCAATATTGACGCACTTAGATTGGCGACAGGGAAATCGGTCATTCCTAAAGTGGGGTTGTTGTCTGAAATTGATGCGGCACTGGATGTTCAGTATGGTGAAGACCGGTCAAAAATGGATAAGCTGCTAGACGATTTGGCTATTGATGATTTGGGCGAAGAGGATTTAGAACATTTAAAAGATTTGGCCAGTGAGGCACCGGTAATCAAGATGGTTAATTTGATTATGCAGAGGGCGATTGAGACCAAGGCCTCAGATATACATATTGAGCCTTTTGAGCAAACCTTAAAAGTCAGACTGCGTGTGGACGGGGTTTTACAGGAAATTGATGCCCCCAATGTAAAGTCAACGGCTGCCGTAATTTCGCGTATCAAAATCATGGCCAAACTGAATATTGCCGAACGGCGCTTGCCTCAGGATGGTCGAATCAAGGTACAAATGCTCGGCAAAGAGCTGGATTTACGGGTATCGAGTATACCGACCATGTACGGTGAAAGTGTGGTTATCCGCTTGCTGGATAAGGAAAATACGGTGCTGGATTTTGCCGGGTTGGGTTTTGCCGGGCGACATTTACAGCAGTTTATCGATGTGTTATCGCAGCCGCATGGCATTATTCTCATTACCGGTCCGACCGGTAGTGGTAAATCAACCACGATGTATGCCGCATTAAAACAACTTAATACGCCTGAACGAAAAATAATTACGGTTGAAGATCCCGTAGAATATCAGATGGAAGGTGTTAATCAGATTCAGGCGAAGCCGCAAATAGGTTTAACCTTTGCATCAGCCCTGCGTTCTATTGTTCGGCAAGATCCTGATGTTATTATGATCGGTGAAATGCGTGACCTTGAAACCGCAAGAATCGCCGTGCAATCAGCCCTCACCGGGCATTTGGTGTTATCGACCCTGCATACCAATGATGCTGCGGGTGGCATCACGCGTTTGCTGGATATGGGGCTGGAGGAGTATTTACTCACCTCTACCGTCAATGGTATTTTGGCGCAACGGCTGGTTAGAAAATTGTGTCCGGTCTGTAAAGTAGGCGCTATCGCCGACCCCGAAATTGTCAAAGAGTTGCGTTTGCAACGTTTTGCACCCGAGGGTGATATTATTTTATACAAACCCGTTGGTTGTTCGGCCTGTGCGGGCATGGGGTATCGTGGACGACTGGCCATTATTGAATTTTTGCCAATGACCGATCCGGTACGTAAATTAATTATGGCGCACGAAGAAGCCGGCGCCATTCAAAAACTGGCAGTTGCTGAAGGCATGCAAACGCTTTATGAAAATGGTCTGGTAAAAGTGATACAAGGAATTACTACATTGGAAGAAGTTATGCGGGTTACAACGGAAGCTTAAGATGCCTTTATTTACTTATAAAGCAATTAATAACCTGGGTGAAACGGAAGAAGGCATTAGAGACGCCGTTGACGAACAACATTTGATTGCCGTCTTACAGTCGGAAGGTTATATCCCGATTCGTGTTGCACCTGCCAATAGTCGATCATTTCTGGGTTTGGGCAGGGGCGGCAAACAGTCAAAATTGACGCAGAAAGATATTGCCTTATTAACCGGAGAGCTGTCAACTTTACTGGAATCTGGTTTGCCGTTGGATAAATCCTTACTCGTGTTGATGGATTTGACTGAAGATAACGAACGCTTAAGTAAAATAATCGC
Source organism: uncultured Methylococcaceae bacterium (assembly GCA_903903365.1). Taxonomy (GTDB): domain Bacteria; phylum Pseudomonadota; class Gammaproteobacteria; order Methylococcales; family Methylomonadaceae; genus Methylobacter_C. Next base: position 5,644 of record CAIUYS010000418.1, on the reverse strand, counting down.
CAGAGTATTGGAAAAAGTTAAGGGCGGCGCTTCACTGGCGGATTCGCTGGAACAGCAGTCCGGTGTTTTTACCAAATTTTATTTAAACATGATTCGTGCCGGTGAAGCCGGTGGGGGGCTGGATGAGGTCTTGAAGCGTCTGTCTGATTATCTGGAACGCTCCCAGGAATTAAAAGATACGGTCAGTACTGCGTTAATATATCCGGCTATATTATTGGTTATGTCACTGGCCTCTTTATTTGTGATGCTGACTTTTGTGGTGCCACAATTTACCGAAATGTTTGAAAGTGCCGGTAAAGCCCTGCCTGTTTCAACCCAGATTGTGGTGGGTTTGGCAAACTGGTTGCAAAGCTATTGGTGGGCGTTGCTGGCGGGTATTGTTTTTATGTCCAGTTATATGAAATTTCAGTTGGCCGATCCGATAAAAAAGAAGGTGTGGGATGGCCGATTTCTGAAGCTGCCATTGGCAGGGAATATTATCACCAACAAAGAAACCGCCAATATCAGTCGTACCCTTGGGACTTTGCTGGGTAATGGGGTTTCAATATTGGCGGCCATGGTTATTGTACGGGAAACCGTCGACAATCTGGTTATGGCGGCGGCTATTGCGGATGCTGAAGAACAGTTAAAACAAGGTAAACATTTATCGGATGCGTTGTTGGAAAAGCGCATATTCCCTAAAATGGCGATGCAAATGATTAAAATGGGCGAAGAAACGGGACGCCTGGAAGAAATGCTGCTACGCGTGGCAACTATTTATGACAAACAACTGCGGGTGGCTATACAACGAATGCTGGCTTTTCTTGAACCGGTATTAATAATTAGCTTGGGATTGATGATTGCAGGTATCATCGTCTCGATTTTATTGGCTATCTTGAGTGTTAATGATTTGGCAACTTAATGGAAATAATAACGATGAAACAGATTAAAAATTATTCACAAACAGGATTTACCTTACTTGAGTTACTGGTAGTGCTGGGTATTATTGCCATGCTGGCGGGAATTGTCGGGCCGCAAGTCATGAAGCACATGGGTGAATCCAAAACCAAAGCGGCAAAAGTACAAATTGAAGATCTGGCGGCTACCCTGGATATGTATAAACTGGATTTGGGTACTTATCCAACGACTGAAGAAGGCTTAAAGGCATTAATTGAATCGCCCGATAGTGCAAAACGCTGGAATGGACCGTACTTGCGTAAGTCAAAAATACCACTGGATCCTTGGCAACAAGAATACCGGTATGTATCGCCCGGTGAACATGGAAAATTTGACTTGTTTACCTTGGGTGCCGATCTTAAAGAGGGCGGTGAAGGCGAAGATCAGGATATTGTTAGTTGGCAATAATGTTAGAGGTTCAAGGTTCAAGGTTCAAGGATCAAGGTTCAAGGTTCAAGGATCAAGGATCAAGGTTCAAGGATCAAGGATCAAGGTTCAAGGTGACGAGGCCGGGGAATTTTTGCCTGAGGCGTGACGGGGTTTGCAACCCCGTCACTTACGTTTTGAAAGCTGTTGACGTCTTCAAACGCTTCGGTCTGGGTTGCAAACCCCGACCGGCAGCGTTTTATGAGCCAAACTGTTTACTATTTTTATGCAAAAATGAAAGATGTCTAACTTTAGGGTAACAAGATCGGGGCAGTTGCGCAATGTGCCAGCACCCTTGCGCCTGAACAAAGGCTTTACCCTGCTTGAACTGATCGTTGTACTGTTTATTGTCGTATTAGGGTTTTCCGCCATTGGCATTAATATTTCTTCAGGGGGCGATTCAGCCGGGCTTAAAGTAGCCGCCAGAGATATTGTTTCTGCCCTGCGTTATGCAAGGGGTCAGGCTTTAATGTCTCATCAAGAAATGACTCTTGCCCTTGATCTTGCCAATAACAGTTATACCGTGAGCGGCCGTGGCAAAATTTATACTATCCCCAAGGCCGTTAAAGTCACCTTGGTCACTGCGCAAAGCGAGCTTAACGGTGAAGAAGGCTTGGGCAATATTCGTTTTTTTGCCGATGGCTCCTCAACAGGCGGCAGAATTACTTTGACGCGAGGCGCAGTTGGCTGGCAAATCGATATCAACTGGTTGACCGGTCAAATTGAGCTAAATGATACCCACGCAATTAAATAAACAGAAAGGATTTTCCTTGCTGGAAATCCTGATCGCATTTTCCATTCTCGCGCTGTCATTGGGAATCTTGTTAAAGATATTTTCTGGTGGAGTCAATACGGCGGTCGTTGCTGAGGACTATACGGCAGCGGTTCAAATCGCTGAAAGCTTAATGGCTAAAACAGGCGTGGAAACACCCTTACTGGAAGGTCAGGATTCAGGTGTGGAAAATGAAAAATATAATTGGCAGGTTGATGTTGTTTCGTTTGTCTTTAATCCTGATAATGTTGATGCCACGACCACACCGGCAGTGCTTTTTAAAGTTAAGGTTATCGTAAGTTGGGGTAATGGTAATGCCAATGACCGGCAGGTTGAGTTAACTACTTTAAAATTGATCAATAAAACGTTATGAGGATAGATAAGCTACAAGGTTCAAGGTACAAGGTTAAAGCAGTCCGTTCTTTGGATTATTTGCCTTGTGCCGCGCATCTGCGTGGCTTTACCCTGATTGAAGTGCTTATTGCCATGACACTGTTGGGCATTATGATGGTGTTGTTGTTTACCAGTTTAAAAATTTGTGCCGACAGTTGGGAAAAGGGCGAAAGCAAAATAACCGATGTGAATGAAATAGCGGTTGTTTATAATTTTTTTCAGAGGGATTTGTCCGTAGCAAGACCTTTATGGAATGAGTTACTTGTCGAAGGCGAGAAGACTTTTTCTTTTCAGGGTAAGGCGCAATCTTTGCAATTTGTATCAGCTTTCCCTGCAAGTGCCGCTAGAACCGGATTGCAGGTGTTTTCCATCGCGCTGTTGGAAGAAGATAATGAGCAGTTTATCAGGGTGACTGTTGTTCCTTTTGCTGCACCGGCTGAAGGCGAAGAATGGCCAAAGGAAGAAGTGACGTTAATAAAGCACGTCAGTGTGTTTACGCTGGCTTATTTTGGCTCAGAGGATGGTGTGAGTGAGGGTGTTTGGATGGAGGAATGGCTGAATAAAGCCGCTCTGCCTCGCTTGGTTAAAATCAACATCAATCTGGACAATGGCATCTACTGGCCGGAAATGATTATTGATCTTAAAGTGACGGGCACAAGTACCGCTGACAATGCAAGCCTGGGTGCCGGAAATACAGGCAATATAAGTCAACCCCAAGTGCTTCAATGATAAGGCAAAAGGGGATGGCACTGGTTCTGGTGCTGTGGGTGTTAAGTTTACTGACTATTATGGCGGGGAGTTTTGCGCTCAGTATGCGCAGGGAATCCGCTATTGTTGGGGGCATTAAAAACAATGCGCAAGCCAGTGCGGTTGCAAAGTCCGGAATTGCAATGGCAGAAATGATGTTACTAAATCCTGATATTACAAAAGGTTGGCGTGCAGATGGTAATATTTATGAAATAAATGCCAATAATGCCAAAATTAGGTTACGGCTGTCATCTGAAGCAGGTAAAATAGATGTTAATAAAGCCGATGAAGCGTTACTAAAAAGCCTGATGACCAGTGCTCCGGTAGATGAAGAACAGCAACTCAAATTAGTCGGTGCGATTCTCGATTGGCGTGATGCAGATGATCTGGTACATTTGGATGGTGCTGAAAAACAGGAATATCAGGATGCGGGTTTAAAGTATCAGCCCAGAAACAAACCCTTCGAGTCAATTGAAGAATTGCAGTTGGTCTTGGGCATGAATAAGTCTTTGTTTTTGTGGATTGAGCCGTTAGTTACGGTTTATTCCGGGCAACCGCAAGTCGACGTAAAGGTGGCGACTAAGGACGTTTTACAGGTCATTCCCGGCTTGGATAAAACGTTGGTAGATGCCTATATTTTGGCCAGACTGCAAAGTACGATAAATAACCTGCCGGCGCCACCCTTTCCAGCCAGTTTAGGAATGAATACTCCCATCGGACAAAGCAATCCCATCGGACAAAATCCCACCGGACAAAATAATGCATTTACTATCGTTTCTGAAGCGTTTATGGCTGACGGCTCAAGAGCCTTGATAAGTGCGGTGATAAAAAAATCCGGCAATACCCAAGCAACCCCAAGCCCGTTTGAGGTATTGAAATGGCAAAATGCAACCGCAAACAGAGCATCATTATTTACCGATGCAATGAGTAATTTATTAGTGAAACAGTATGCTGAACCTGAACTCAACAATTGACCTTAATTTTAAGCAGTTCTTTCGCTGGTGGAAGCGAGAGCTTGCTTTTTTGGTGCCGGAAAAAATCAAGGAGCTTGTTAATGACCAGCAAGGATTCATCATCATACGTCCTGAAGGCAGTCAGTTAGTCCTAAGCTATGTAGTCAACGGGCAAAGTGAAACGCTGGAAATACCGGAAAGTGCTGCCAGAGAGCTCACTTTTCAGCGCCTTTGTGAAAAAGATGAGCGCCTTGCAAAAGCTAAAGTAATACTCAGATTAACGGGTCATGATGCCATTCAAAAAGAGCTGGGCTTGCCTGCAGCGGCAAAAGAAAATCTTGATCAGGTTGTCGCTTACGAATTGGATCGTTATACACCGTTTAAGGCAGAACAGGTTTATTTTGCCGTTAAGCCGCTGGACGTTGTAAACGAGCCCGGACAAATCAGGGTCATGTTGATATTAACAACACGGGAATTACTTGATGGACTCTATGACGATATCAAGGCATTGGGGCTGTCGCTGTGGTTTGTCGATTATGAAGGCTCGCCTAATAATCTGGATGAACTCGACTATTCTTATAATCTTTTACCCGAAAAGCTAAGACAAAAAACCGCAAAATTACCGGGTTTAATGCATTGGGGGCTGATAACATTGACCGGTTTGTTGCTAATGGCTGTTATAGTGATGCCTGTAGTGCTTGAGTATCAAACGGTTAACGTCTTACAGATAAAGGCCGATGCGCTGGAAAAAGACGCCAAAAAGGTTAAGACATTGCAAAAAGAAATTGATGCAGTAATAGACGAAACCCGCCAGTTACTTAAAGAGAAAAGCGCGACACCAGAAGTCATTGTGATGTTGAATACCTTAAGCGCACTCATTAAAGATGATACATGGCTAAGCTACGCACAATACTCGGACGGGCATTTGCAGATACAAGGCGAATCGCCCGCCGCTTCAACCCTGATAGCCGTTCTGGAAGCGTCTGAATTGTTCGAAAATGCCCGCTTTGCTTCGCCAGTCACCCAAGATAGCATTAGCAAGCTTGAGCGCTTTCAGATTACGGTTGATGTAGCCAAAGCAGGAGATGCTGTCAGTGAACAAAGATAAAATACGCGCCCTGTTTTCGCCTGAATTACAACAGCGCTGGATTGCTTTAGGGTTATTAATTATTGTCATACTGGTTGTCATTTTGGTTATTATTACACCGGTTATTGGCAAAAAAATGGAGTTGGACGAGGCTAAAAATAGTCTTGTTTTTAAGTTACAGCAATATGAGCGTATATTGGCAGAAAAAGAAACCGTTATTGCCAGTATAGCAAATTTAAAACAGCAGCATGAGACGCAAGGTTATTTTAATAGTCAGGAAACGGATGCGTTGGCTTCTGCTGAAATGCAGGAGTTTATAAAAAAAGCGAT
>CAIUYS010000417.1 GCA_903903365.1 uncultured Methylococcaceae bacterium | reverse complement strand
GAAGAATTTGGCTTGTTCGGTTGCCTGGGATTGTTGATTTTGTATCTGTTAATTATCGCTCGCTGTTTGTATATCGCGTCCCAGGCTCAGGATACTTACAGTCGGCTCTTGGCAAGCAGTTTGGCGTTTACGTTTTTTGTGTATGTTTTTGTCAATATCGGCATGGTCATCGGGATTCTTCCTGTGGTCGGTGTTCCCTTGCCTTTAATCAGTTACGGCGGCACCTCTATTGTTACCCTGCTGGCCGGGTTTGGCATTTTAATGTCAATTCACACGCATAAAAAATTTAGGTAAGTGTAATGATAAGGCAGGTTAAAGGTACAAGGCTAAAGGCGCAAAATTATCCACTCTGGTTCAAACTGAAGCGTGACGGGGTTTGCAACCCCGTCACTCACGTTTTGAAAGTTATTGGAGCCTTCAAACGTATCGGTTGGGGTTTCAAACCCCGACCGATATCGGAAACGTCACCAAAAATCATTGGAGTAAAACTAAAGGCGCAAAATTACTCAATTACATTCTGGTTCAAATACATAACTTGTACCTTGCGCCTTTTGCCTTTTGCCCTGCGCCTTTTGCCTTTCGCCTTGCACCTTGCACCTTGTGCCTTGTGCCTTGCACTCATTTCATGTACCGACAATATCAAGGATACAAAGTCTGTCGATAAGTTTATCAACAAAATGGTCACTGCCCATCAGTTCGATGAAGGCAAACTTAACGATTTGTTTCAGTCGGTTGAAATAAAAGAAGATATTCTCAAAAAGATTTCGAAGCCCGCCGAAGGCATGCCTTGGTATAAATATCGCAAAATATTTATGACTGAAGCGCGTATTGATGGCGGTGTAAAATTTTGGCGGGAAAATGAGTCCGCATTGAGCGCAGTCGAACAAAAGACCGGGGTTCCAGCAGAAATTATTGTTGCCATCTTGGGCGTTGAGACTTCTTATGGGCAAAAAACCGGCAATTATCGGGTCATTGATGCCCTATCAACATTGGGTTTTGCTTACCCGCCCCGCAGTCCATTCTTTCTGGGTGAGCTGGAAAACTACTTGCTACTGTGCCGGGATGAACATATTAATCCTCTGGAACCTATTGGTTCTTATGCTGGCGCAATGGGAATGCCGCAATTTATGCCTAGCAGTTATAGGGCGTACGCTGTTGATTTTAATGGGGATAGCTACCGCGATATCTGGCATAACAACGGTGATGTTATCGCCAGTGTAGCCAATTATTTTGTCAAGCATCAGTGGCAGCCTGGACAGGCCATTGTGATTCCGGTAAATGCGACAGGTGATGCCTATAAAACGGCATTAATCCGTGATCTTAAGCCGGACTTAAGGTTAGCCAAGTTAGAATCACTTAACGTAACAATATCGAGGTCACTCCCTTTAAATACTAAAGTAAAGCTGCTTGCTTTTGAACAGGAGCCATTAGGGCAAAAACCGGGCGAAGAACTCTGGGCGGGATTAGACAATTTTTATGTCATTACCCGATACAACCACAGTCCTTTATATGCCATGGCTGTTTATCAGTTAAGCCAATCTATTTTAAATAAAAAAGGCAAAATTCCATGACAAAACTACTATTAGCAATTTTAATGATGACCCTGTTCGGGTGTTCTACAGAACAAATTAAAACGACTAATACGGCTTTTCAGCCCCCGATT
>CAIUYS010000416.1 GCA_903903365.1 uncultured Methylococcaceae bacterium | reverse complement strand
TCCAAATTGGCATAGGCCAGCATTAGCCATTTAACGCCGACTTGTTTAAAGTTAATCTGCACTCTTTCCTGCGCGCCAGACCCTTCCAATTGCAAGATCACACCTTCACCAAATTTGGCATGACTGACACCTTGCCCAAGCTTATAGCTTCCTGCTGTCTGTAGTGATGCGGCTTTCGGCTTTACTGCCGTAACCGGACGACTGATGGTGGCACGCATCCTCACTTCCTGGATAAACTCGGCAGGAATCTCGCGCAAAAACCGTGACGGCCTTGGATAACTTTCACGTCCATATAAGCGTCTGGATTCCGCGTACGTTAAATACAGTTGCTTCATGGCACGGGTCATACCCACATAACAGAGCCTACGTTCTTCTTCCAATCGAGCCACATCGTCAACAGATTGTTGTGACGGAAATAAACCCTCTTCCATACCCACCAGAAAAACCACTTTAAACTCCAGGCCTTTCGCTGAATGGATAGTCATGAGTTGCACACAGTCATCAAAATCATCCGCCTGACTATCGCCCGACTCCAAGGCCGCATGAGCCAAGAACATATCCAGCTCACCCAGATTTTCTTCATTGTCCTGATCAAAATCAAAAAGCCTCGCCGCGTTGACTAATTCTTCAAGGTTTTCTATTTTCTCCTCGCCCTTATCCATTTTTTCTTTCTGATAGAGCTCAACCAGTCCGCATTTTTCGACAACCAATTTAACCTTTTCATAAAGCTCTAGTTCTTCCGCATCTTTGCCCAATGCTTTAATCAGTTCCAAAAAACCAATTAAAGCATTGGTTGCGCGTGCCGTCATGGTTCGCTGATTTATCAGCACAATAGCGGCTGCCCACAATGAAATACTCTGATCACGGGCTATACACCGTATATCGTCGATGGCTTTAGCGCCTATGCCACGCGTTGGTGTGTTAATAACCCGCTCAAAGGAGGCGTCATCATTACGATTGGACATAAGCCGTAAATACGCCAAGGCATTTTTAATTTCAGCCCGGTCAAAAAAGCGCAACCCGCCATACACGCGATAAGGTGTGCCGGTGGCCATCAGCTTTTCTTCAAACTGACGGGATTGGGCGTTGGAGCGATATAAAATAGCGGCATCACTGCGCAAGCCACCGTCTTTAATCCAGGCTCTAATGCGCTCGACCACAAAATAAGCTTCATCCTGCTCATTAAAAGCCGTGTACAAAGAAATCAAATCGCCCTCACCCGCATTGGTCCATAGCTCTTTGCCCATGCGTCCGGCATTATTGGCAATAATTTTGTTGGCCGCTTTAAGAATCGTGCCTGTAGAGCGATAATTCTGTTCCAGCTTAATGACTTGATGATTCGGGTAGTGTTTTTGAAAGTTATAGATATTTTCAATTTTGGCACCCCGCCAGCCGTAAATAGACTGATCATCGTCGCCGACTACAAACAGGTTGTCCCGACCATCCGTTAATAAGCGCAACCAGGCATATTGAATCGTGTTGGTATCCTGAAACTCATCAACATGAACCTGTCTGAAACGCTGCTGATAAAAAGCCAGCACGTCTTGATTGTCGCGTAATAATTCATGTGCACGTAACAGTAACTCGGCAAAATCCACCAAACCGGAGCGGTCACAAAGCTCCTCATAAGCCCGATAGACTCTTAGCATTTGCCGTTGATGGAGATCACCGGTTTCGACGGTATGCCGCGCCCTGATACCCTCATCTTTTTGTGCATTGATATGCCATTGCACTTCCCGTGGCGGCCACTTGGAATCGTCAAAATTAAGCGTATTTAACAGCCGCTTGATCACTCTTAACTGATCACCGGAATCCATGACCTGAAAAGTCTCCGGTAATTTCGCCTGAATTGCGTGCCGTCTTAACAGGCGATGCGCAATCCCGTGAAAAGTGCCTATCCACATGGTATGAGCAGGTACTTGAAGTAAATCCTCAATTCTTCCACGCATTTCCCGTGCGGCTTTATTGGTAAACGTTACCGCCAAAATACCCTGCGCTGACACGCCTTCTACCTGCATCTGCCAGGCAATACGATGCACTAATACCCGGGTTTTTCCGCTGCCCGCCCCTGCCAATACCAACATGGCTTGAGACGGTGCAGTAACGGCCTGACGCTGGGCATCATTAAGAGAGTCTATAATTTTTGTAATATCCATTGTTATCGCTTGCACAATTTTTAGAGCTGTGTATATTGTTCAAATTTATAATGGCTAAACGAGCCATCACTTTAATAATAACAATTAACCAGAAGGGGATTAAGATGAGTTTTGATTTTAAACGTATGATGAAATTTGAACATAATGTTGGCGAGAAAGAAAAGAAATACCGCTTGTACAGTGGTGCCGCGTTAATTGCCATTTCAATTTTTACCGCCTCAATTGCGTTATTAGTGATTGGTATGGTGCTTGCTGCAACCGGATTTTCAGGCTGGTGCCCCGCATACTCAGGGCTAAACAAAAATACCGGTGCAACCGACGATACCGCAACCAACAGCTAACTAAGGTTCAAGGTTCAAGGTTCAAGGTTCAAGCCCCTTTTACCTTGTTCCTTTTACCTTAGCACCTGATTCACTAGTCTTTGTGAAATTCACCTTCCAATACATTTTTTTCAGCGGCTTTTCCTTGCTGAAAAGGCCCGCCAGCCTGAACAAGGCGACTTTCAATGACATACTGGGCAATTTTCTTGCGTAAAGGCGGAATTAAACACGCAAAACCCAGCACATCGGTAATAAATCCCGGGGTTAACAATAATAGACCACCCAGCAATATAATCGGGCCTTCAATCATTTCATAAGCCGGTATCACGCCTTGCGCCAAGTTTTCCTGGAAGCGCCGGAACGTTGAAAAACCTTGCTGCCTTAACAGCCAGGCACCCAATGCCGCTGTAAACACCACTAAAAAAATTGTCGGAAAAGCGCCAATTATACTCCCCACTTGCAGCAGTAAATAAATTTCTGCAAAAGGAATAATCAAAACAACCAGAAACACTATTTGAAAAACTTTCATCTATACGCTCTTATTTAAGTTAGAAACCGCTAAAAAAAATGCTTATTTTAAGCTTTCTGTTTGCATCTTTAGCTTTATACTCACAATATAAAGGCAATCCGCTTTAATTTCTAGGATAATATCCACTCTTGCTTATTACTGTCCCAAAAAATGCCGACTCAGTATCAAATAATTCTTTGCACTTGCCCTGATAAAGACACCGCAGAAAAAATTGCCCGCTTACTGGTAAGCGACAAGTTGGCTGCGTGTGTCAATATTTTACCGGGTATTACCTCAGTCTATCGTTGGCAAGAACAATTAGAATCCGCCGAGGAACATTTATTACTGATTAAAGCCCCTAAAAACAGCTATCAAGCCATTGAAACAAGCATTAAAAAGCACCACCCTTACCAACTTCCTGAAATAATTGCCGTCCCTATTGAAAACGGCTTACCTGAATACCTG
>CAIUYS010000415.1 GCA_903903365.1 uncultured Methylococcaceae bacterium | reverse complement strand
GAGCATCGCGTTCTTATTTTGGAGTTGACCTTAATTGCTGATGTCGGTTTGTTGGGAATGCCTAACGCCGGCAAATCCAGCTTGATACGATCTGTATCGGCAGCAACACCTAAAGTCGCTGATTACCCTTTTACTACCTTGCACCCTAACTTGGGCGTGGTCAGTGTTGATGATTTACGCAGTTTTGTTATTGCCGATATTCCAGGTGTTATTGAAGGCGCGGCTGAAGGAGCTGGATTGGGTTTACAGTTTCTTAAGCATTTATCGCGTACCGGTTTATTGTTGCATCTGATTGATGTAGTGCCTTACGAGAGCATGGATACGCCGGTAGAAGCAGCCCGAAAAATTATTCATGAAGTTGAGAAATGGAGTGATGATTTGGCCAACAAGCCGCGTTGGCTGGTGCTTAATAAAATTGACAGATTGCCGTACGATGAAATTGATGAGCGTTGCCAGGCAATTGTTGATGAATTGGGTTGGACTGCCCCCGTTTTTAAAATTGCGGCAATTAATGGCTCAGGTACAAAAGAGTTAATGTATGCCATCATGAACTTTTTGGAAGCAGAACGAGAGCGGCGGAAAAACAGTGAGCAGGAATGATTTTACCAACGTTAAACGAGTCGTTGTAAAGATAGGCAGCTCTTTACTCACCAAAGGCGGGCAAGGACTTGATAAAGCTGCAATTAGCGCCTGGGTTGAGCAAATGGCAGGCTTAAGACAGCAGTCTATTGATGTCATTTTGGTTTCATCCGGCTCAGTCGCTGAGGGCATGAGTCGTTTGGGCTTGAAAGTAAGGCCAAAGGTTCTGCATGAGTTACAGGCGGCAGCGTCTGTCGGTCAAATGGGACTGGTTCGGGTTTTTGATGATAATTTCCAGCAGCATGGCTTACATGCGGCACAAGTATTACTGACGCATGATGACCTGTCTAACAGGCAGCGTTATTTAAATGCCCGCAGCACCTTATTAACTTTATTAAAGTTTGGCGTCGTACCGGTTATCAATGAAAATGATGCCGTTGCCACCGAAGAAATTCGCTTTGGTGATAACGATACCCTGGCGGCATTGGTTGCCAATTTGGTTGAGGCCGAGCTGTTGATTATTCTGACCGATCAACAAGGTTTGTTTACCGGTGATCCCGGTTTGTACCCTGATGCACAATTAATTTCCGAGATTAGTGTTAACGATGACCGCTTGGAAAAAATGGCCGGTGATAGTCGTAGCGGACTGGGCAAGGGCGGCATGTACACTAAAGTACGTGCGGCACGCCTTGCCGCCAGATCAGGCGCGGCAACAGTAGTTGCTGCGGGTGCCGTTGACGGGGTGCTTACCCAAGTCATTTCCGGTGCTGATCTTGGAACCTATTTTTTGCCGGATATTGAGCCTTTGGTAGCAAGAAAACGTTGGCTGGCAGGTCAACTGCAAGTTAAAGGCGAGCTGGTTTTGGATGCTGGCGCGGTTAAGGTATTAAAAAGTAACGGTAAAAGCTTACTGGCAGTCGGTGTTAAATCCGTTTCCGGTCAGTTTGAGCGTGGCGAGTTAGTCTCCTGCGTGGATGAAAACGGCTTGGAGATTGCGCGGGGACTGGTCAATTATGGCAAGCTTGACGCTCATTTAATCACCGGAAAAAGCAGTTCGGAATTTGAGAAAATTTTGGGCTATGCAGATGATTCGGAAATGATACACCGCGATAATATGGTGCTGATCTAGGTTTTTTAGATCAAACAAGGTTCAATCTGTGTGGGGCAACGTTTTTTGTCTATCGGTAAAATGATGCGAAATGATAAGTTGCCCCTATACAGTTTAAGGTTAAAGAAAGGCAATAGAACGGGTTACATAGCAAAATCCAGCATCGGTTTGATCTAGTCCAGGAAACTGATTACACTCATAAAAATCATCACAACAGCGGTGTACTATGCAATCTTCTGAAAAAAATAATTCAGCACAATTCCTGGAACATCAACTACAAGAAACCATTACCCTGCTTGAAAAACAGCAACTGGAAACATCCCTGGTTGAAAGAGGGCCGGTTGCCAATTACGAATTGGTTGAGGCAATGCTGCAAAATCAGCATCAAGCCCGCCTTCAGGAAAAGTTTGCTCATTTGCATCCTGCCGACATTGCCTTTATTCTTGAATCGTTACCGCTGGATCAACGCAAGACGGCATGGGATGCCATTAAGACCCTGCATGACGGACAAGTTTTACTGGAAGTCTCCGATGCCGTTCGGCATACGCTCATTTCTGGCATGGAAGCGGAAGAACTGGCAACCGTCGCCGGCAAATTAAACACCGATGAAATAGCCGATATTGCCGCTGACATTCCCAAGCGAACGATGCTAAAGATTCTGCGCTCACTGAACAGTAAAGAGCGCAAACACCTAAATGCCATTCTGTCTTACCAGGAAAACCAGGTCGGTGCGCTGATGGATTTTGGCATGATCACCATACGGGATGACCTCAATTTAAAAGCGATCATCGCTTATATCCGCAAACTGGGCAAATTACCCAGCCATACCGATAAATTATTTGTAGTGGATCAGCACGATAAAGTTCAGGGTGTTTTGCCCTTGCAACGCTTATTAACCCATTCGCCTACTCAGCAAGTAGCCGATGTGATGGTGACTGATTTTATTCACTTTCGGATTGATCAAGATGCCGCTGAAGCGGCACGGGCATTTGAACGTTATGACTTGATTTCGGCACCGGTCGTCGATAAAAAAGGCAAGCTACAAGGACGGCTTTGTGTCGATAATATACTGGATTTTATTCGCGAAAAAACCGATGAAGACTTGCTGACTCAAGCGGGTGTGGGCGAAGAAGAAGATTTATTTTCCAGTGTCTGGAAAAGTGCCAGAAACCGTTGGGGCTGGTTATTAATCAACATTGCAACCGCCTTCGCTTCGACGCGTATTATTGGCGTATTTGAAGATATTATTTTGCAACTGGTGGCGCTGGCCTCATTAATGCCGATTATTGCCGCAATGGGAGGTAATACCGGCAATCAAACCAGCATGCTGATTATCCGCTCCTTGGCATTGGGGCAAATCACCCCCAGCAATATACGCCGCTTGATAAAAAAAGAACTGACACTTGCCGTTATCAACGGCACCTTTATCGGCTTGATTATGGGCTTGTTGAGTCTGCTGCTTTATCAGGACAGTGCCCTTTCTGCCGTAATGGCAACCGCCATGTTTATTAATCTGTTGGTTGCCGTGGTGGTGGGTCTTGGCATTCCCTTGTTGCGGCATAAATTTGGTAAAGACCCCGCCGTGGGCACCAGCGTTATACTCACAGCCATCACAGACTCAATGGGCTTTTTTATTTTTCTGGGCTTGGCGAGTTTGTTTCTAATCAAATAGAAACACGACAAATCGTATAGAGTGGCTTAGAAGTTAAGCAACAGCACAGTTCAGCAGTGCTTGTCCGGCGTCATTGACACTGCCGCCAAAGGTTGCGTCGAACTTAGGTGTCGCAATACCTTCCTCGTGAACCATGGCTAAACGTGCCTCTTGCCAATGCAGCTTTTTGTGTTTGCGTTTGTCACCGTCTTCTCTTATTGTGACAATCAGTAACATACACCCATCTATTTCACCGATTTGCTGCCGACAACCTAGGCTTGTCAACGGCAAATGCATCATCTCCCGTTGCTGATGCATTTGTTCGGCATGTTGTCAGTAATCTTACGCACAGTGCTCACCGGCATATCTATTCTATAGTGCTCCTGCAATTTCTTGGGAACTTGCCCAAACGCATGGTCAGCACCAAAATCTGTCATTGCCCGTTGCAAAGGCATTGAACAACAACGCGAGGTGATTCCTGCCGATGTAATAAAAGGTCTAATCTGTTGTCCGGGCCGCGAAATAACTGCTCTGTGGCCGATATTTCACCGAAGGTCGTGTGCCAGCAGAATTTTTTTTACCGTTGCCGTGAAGTTCCGGTTGCTGCTCCCTAACGTGCGAGGCTGTTTTGATGACAGCATTACCTGACCAACAATACAGGGCATCGTTACCCATTTTACGTAACTCTTCGATCACATACTGCTCAGTATCATCGGCCTTGATGTAGTCTCCCGCCGAGTTTTCAACCACATTGAGCAATGCTTCCATTCGCTCAAGTAGTTTTGGATGTTGCTTTAGGCGGTTGATCAAGTGCTGTTCTTTATTTGGGTTCATTATTTATGTCAAGACAAATAAGGGTATTTTACAAAATCCCAGCACTTTTAATCACACCCGTTTTAAATTGAAAATTGCTGCTATTCGGCTTATTAACTTGACATGTAACGACATACATGGTATTGATTTGCACGCCTATAAGAGTGGTGCCTTGTTTTCAATACAGTCTTAAACAGTGGCTGAGTACCGATAGTTTTCGTCTTTGGCAAGAGGATCCAGATGTCATACGCAATCAATATTATAGAACATGATTCTATTCCCTCGCAGGTCAATCCGTGGCTTGTTTTGCTGCTGGCGCTAATCGGAACGGCAGGCGGATGCGCTTCTGGTGGAAATCACATGACAGAGGCCGAGTCTGCCTGTTCGGTGGTACGGGAAACAGGCAGAAAGCCTGATAAAGTATTAAACAACGTTGATGACCTCTTGACAGTCGATTGCCTACTTCCAGGTCAAATGATTCAAATCGGCATGAATCAGCAATGGATGACCCCGTTCAGACCCGCGATCATTTCTGCCTGGGAATGCAAGGTGCAAGGCGGGCAATACGCTATCGGTTACACTAGCGATGCACGAAAATCGGCTCTGAATGTCTGGCAGCAATGCGCTGATCAAGGTGACAAAGTCGCCCAAAACTATCTAGGGGAAATCTACGCAAGGAGTTGGGGCAACATCAAGCCTGATTTCACCCTTGCCGCAGAGTGGTTCCGAAAAGCCGCCGACCAAGGCTACAGCCGGGCACAAAATAATCTCGGTATTCTTTACGAAAATGGCAAGGGCGTTCCAAAAAATATTGATACCGCATTAAATCTCTACCGGCAAGCCACTGGACTGGCAGGCCCTATCAAGCTAGATCAGACCATCAATCAAACTGCCCGATGGGAAATTAAGGAACCGAGTCAAAAACCGGATACCACCGATCAGAAAATAAAAACCTTGCAGCAACAATTGATCGCGACCCAGCAACTATTACTAGACAAACAGGAAGAGCTGGACAAACTTAAAAAACCAAATGCCTCCGAAGGCAATCAAGCCGTAGTAAAAAAGCTACAGCAAGCACTAAACGAAGCGCGTCTGGATGAAAAGAAATTGCGCGAGCAACTTTCCGATACACAACAAAAACTTGAAGCAATCCCCAAACAACCAGGCAAAACTGAAACTCATGCAGGGCTTGGAGACTTGCCTAATATGGGGCAATATTATGCATTAATTATCGGTATCGACAACTACCAGGCGCCGCTTGCCCAATTAAAAACCCCTGTCAATGACGCCAAGCGGATAGCAGCCATGCTGAGCCAGAAATACGGTTTCAAAACGACATTACTCGTTGACGATGGGCCCATCAAACCAACAAGGGATGGCATACTCTCGACGTTGGTGGAACTGAAAGGGCAATTGAAGGATAACGACAATCTCCTCATCTACTATGCCGGTCATGGCAGTATTTATAGTAACCGTGGCCATTGGTTGCCGCAGGATGCGAAATCTAATGATTATGACGCACATTGGATTTCATCGGATGACATCAAGAAAGAGATCGAAACCGCGACGATGAAGGCAAAACGTGTGCTGATTGTTGCGGATTCCTGCTACAGCGCGGCGATAATCACGTCAGCGATAACCGTCTCCCCCATAAAAACAGCAGCAATAACCCCTTTGTTAATAGGCACTCGATCCACAACATCAATGACCGGATCGATAGCCGCTCCATCGGGTATCTCCAATCTCGCCGATAACTCCCAGGATTTCATTAAAGCTGAGGCCGAGAGACCTTCCCGTATCGCCCTGACTTCGGGCGGTTACGAGCCGGTGCTGGATGTGGATAGCGGCAATGGTCTTTCGATTTTTGCCAACGCTTTTTTAGAAGCATTGGCAAAAAATGACGGAGTTATCGATACAGAGCATATTTTTCTTTACATTAAGCCGGAAGTTGCCGCCAAGGCAGAAAAAATCGGCGGCAATCATCAAATTCCGGTTTATTCGCATATCCAACAGACAGGGGATAATTGGGGTGAGTTCTATTTTATCCCTCACGCCGGACAGGCTGATTATCAAGATGGCAAGTCACCTATTGCCTTAACGGTTGCTAAATAATCATGAATGACTTTTGGGGTGATTTGGCTAAACGCACACAGGAACTGGGCTCCCATTGGACTTCCTATACGGTATTGGGCAGTTTTGCTCTGTATGTGCTGGGCTATCTAACACTACGCTTTCATCTCACTGCCCTGGGAATAGGCGCTGACCTGTCGGTGCTGGATGAGCGCTATTTGTTTACCGGCGCAAGATTTCTTATTTATCTTATCTCATCTGTTCCCAGCCTGGTTTTCCTGGTTGTGTTGATGGTTATACCTGTTTGTTTTTTGTTTCGAATTTTACCCTCTTCTGTGCGGTCGAGACTATTTCGCTTATTTAGCGTTCACCGGGCAAGTATCATGTCGTGGTGGCTGGCATCGGATCGTTTGGCTCTAACCGGCATTATCTTTACTCTGCTGATGATTCAATTGGTCATGCGGCAGTGTTTTCTGCTCAGTAATTTGCTCTTGGCAGAGGATCTGCCGACAGCACCCTCATGGTTTCGCGAGTTGCTTCTTGCTCAAACTGACGGGCCGATGGCGCTGTATTTCAGCGCATTGCTGGCAGGAGCTGCGATTTCATTGGGAATTTTTTACGCTTTGAGGAACCTTGCAGGCACAAATACTCATAAGCCGTTATTAACAACACTATTCGGTTTTTTACTGTTTGTTCAGCTCATTTTGATCCCGGTAAACTATGGCATTCTAGTCGTCGATAAGTCGATGCCACGAGTCACCGGGCTGGAGGCTCCCGGAACCCTGCAAGCGAATGAGCAGGCATGGCTGGTTTGGGAGGGAAACGATGGCAAAACTTTTTTGCTCAGAAAACAGCGTGCAGAAAAATACGATAAAAGCTTGATTACCCTGCCTAGGGAAACTGTCAAAAAACTGGAAATTACCGGATATGACCGTATCTTCGAGGTTTTATTCGGTGCAATCGGCCCACAATCTACTGAAAAAAAGGATCACTCATGAATCTCAGGCAAGCCCCCCCAATTATTTCGCTATGCATATTGACCATCCTGACGTTACACAGGGCCACGGCAGAGAGCGATTCGTTTCTTGCGACGCTACTCCGGTTTACAGGAATTTCCGTTACAGCAAACCAGGTAAAAGGAAGCGAAGGTTTAATGGAAGGAGATATCTGGTTAGCCCATGTCGGGGCGGCGGCTAGCGAACCTCTGAAAATCACCAGTGGTGGCGCCTATCATACGCCGTTATGGCTACCCGGAAGTCTATCCATACTCGCCATGAAAAGCGATAAGCAGCTCGTCCAGCTAAACACTGATGGCAATGGAGAAAAAACGCTACATACCTTGACAGACAACACGGAACTGATAGGTTTCGATAAAAACAATCCGAATCAGGTGCTGGTGTTACAGGAGGAGCCCATTGTGGGTGTGCTCTCAGTGGCGAGTGGACAAGTCACCCCCCTCCCTTACGATAAGGAAAACCCCGAGGATCGTTTTGGATTAGACCAACTTAGAAGGGGCTTTCGCGACTATGGAAATACCCAAGTGTCTATCGAAAATCAAAGCGAAGTTGATCCGCAAGGGCACTTTAAGCCGTCAAGCACGATACATATCAAATTGGGTAACAAGGATATTTCAATAAGGTGTCCAATAACTTGCAGCCAACCGGCACTTGCAGAGGATGGACAGCAACTGCTTTTTATCGGCCATTGAATGATTAAGTGCTCCAGCAAGGTTTGGCGGGCATTGCTGTTCAGCATGATCTGCTCGGCCTGCGTTGAGCCGGCAACCCGCGTAGACGAGGAAGCGGCCAGCCATGGTTTTGAACGGCGGACGGTTTTAGGTACAAGTTTCTTCCATCGGGTTTACCTTAATAATAAAAAGGGCCGCTCAGGAAGCCTGCATATTTACATTGAAGGCGACGGCCTGCCCTGGTTGCGTTCCAACCTGACATCATCCGACCCGACTCCGCGCGTACCTCTCATCCTTCTGTTGATGGCGCAAGACCCGGAACCGGCGATTTACCTGGGTCGTCCTTGCTATTTCGGGTTTGCACAAACCCAGCCCTGTAACTCCTGGTGGTGGACTGATGGCCGTTACGCTCCCGAAGTGGTTGATAGTATGGCTGCTGCACTCGCACACCTTATGTCCATACACAAAAACACCTCCGTAGTACTCATTGGCCATAGCGGGGGCGGCGCTTTGGCGATGCTGCTCGCTACTCGCCCAATCAGGGTTGCAGCGGTGGTGACTTTGGCCGGCAACCTTGATACTGAGGCATGGACTCGGCTACATCACTACAGCGACCTGACGGGCTCATTGAATCCAGCGCTGATGGCGAAGCTCGACCAGCGGATTACCCAACTCCATTTTCAGGGCGGCAAGGATGAGAATATTCCGCCGACTCTAGTCACCCGATTTGCGTCCCGTCAGCCCTATGCCTATTTCAAGGTTTACCCGGAACTGGATCATCGCTGTTGCTGGGAGGAAAAGTGGCCGGAAATACTGCAAATGCTTTCCAGGCTGATGAGTGTTGAGTAAGATGTAATAAGGTTATCCGTTAGAAATAGTTTTATTTTTCCCTGAAAACATGCTACAAAATACTAAACAAATGATTCAATCAAAACTAAATGGAGACTCCATTATGTCAAAGAATAATCAGATAATATTAACGGTAGGCGTTTACTTAGCGCTTGCTCTGGCCCCGTACGCCACGGTTAGCGCTGGAGATGGCTTAGCCACAGGTACTATCACATCAGCAACTGGTAGCGCAGGGCAGCAAGCTTCATTTGTTGCCATGCAGAATATTTGTAGTCAGCTAGGTGGCTCCACTTTAGCCTGTAGCTTAACCGGAGGTGGTGCCTATTCCAGCAGCTTTGCAAACGACAACTCCTTGGGGTTTCAGCAACTCTCGCCCCAATCGGCCATGCAGGCAGAGTCTATTGCCATTACATCGCCTTATCAGTTCATACGCACTGTCAACCAGCAGGCGCAGAAGCTTAGAGACTGTCAGTCGAGTGAAAAATGTAACAGCAACGGGAGTTCAGGCGGCGGCTCCAGTTCCGATGCCTATAGCGTCATCGGGCCGTTCGGCGTATCGTTTAGCGGTGGCGGCGGTTTCGGCGATAGGGACACCTCGGTTGGTCAAACCGGCTTTAACATCGATACCCGCCAAGCTAACCTGATCATCGATTATCCGTTTACCCGTGAATTGACCGGCGGCTTTGCCTTTAACTATGTCAACGCGAATCGCAATCTGGCTTTAGCTAGCGGCAAGCTAAACTCTGACAGCTACCGGTTTGCCCCGTTTTTGAGCTATGCGCCCACCCCGAACAGCTATGTGACCATGATGGGCGGTTACGCCCGCGTTGATTTCGATTCCAAGCGTAGCTTTTCGCCATCCACCAATGCGCTCCCCGTCCCCGGCAGCACCATCACAGTTAGCGATGCCACCGCCAAATATGGCGCTAATGAGTATTTCGCCAGCTTAGGCACAGGTTATACTTATACTATGAAGGCATGGAGTTTACGCGGCTATGGCCGTGGCGATTATAATCATCTCAATATCGGAAACTTTCAGGAAAGCGGCGCCATCGCCAGTAATGACGGCTTTTCCTATGCATCAAAAGTCAATGGGCAGAGCATCCTTTCGGCGACCAGCACTTTGGGCGCGGAGTTGAGCTATGCCATCAGTACCAATACGCTTGCCGCCGTCGTTATCCCCAGGTTGCATGCCGAGTGGGTGCATGAATTCCAAAACAGCAGCAGACAAACCCAAATCACTTTCAGTGCGGCGCAAAATGGCGCAATTTTGGCTTCATCTGCTCAGTCTATCGCAGTTGCGGGCCCTGAGCGCAATTGGGCCAATCTGGGTTTCGGCGTACAAATGCAACTTCCTCATGCTCTAGTCGGCTACCTGAATTACGACACCCTGTTTATACAAAATGCCAGTAACCAAACAGTTTCAGGCGGCGTTCGAGTGAATTTCTGAGTATAAATTGGATAGTTATCAAGATAAACATTAAGAGCCTGTTTTAAATGTCTTATCTGTCGAGCCTGCCCAGCATCAGATTAAACATGGCGATATAGATGAAAGCCTCGCTGAATTCGGGAAGAACTTTATAATTTTGGGCTACCAACTTAAGGCGGGACACTTTTGACTATGAACAATCACGGTGAACACAGAAAGAGTAATGATAGGTTGTAGGGGTAGAAAATTTTCTACCCTTACTGCACGTCGTAATTTGCAACGTTAGTCGCG
>CAIUYS010000414.1 GCA_903903365.1 uncultured Methylococcaceae bacterium | reverse complement strand
GATGATATTTTTCAGGCCGTCAGAGGTGTTCATCGCCGCTGCCGTGGCGCTTATGCGGTTGTTATTATGATCGCAGGTGTTGGGATTTTGGGTTTTAGAGATCCCCATGGCATCAGACCGGTGGTTTTTGGTAAGAGAGAAACCGAACAGGGCCCTGATTTTATGATTGCCTCGGAAAGTGTTGCGCTGGATGTGCTGGGCTTTGAGCTTATTAGAGACATAGAACCCGGTGAAGCCATTTTTATTGAAGAGTCCGGCATCTTACATACCCAGCAATGCTCTGAAGTAGTTGATCATTGTCCCTGTATTTTTGAGTATGTTTATTTTGCCCGCCCGGATTCAATTATTGACGACATTTCGGTCTACAAAGCGCGTCTGCGCATGGGTGATAAACTGGCCGCAAAAGTCATTAGAGAATGGCCTGATTATGATATCGATGTGGTTATCCCGATACCGGATACCAGTAGAACTGCTGCACTGCAAATGGCAAACAAGCTGGGCGTTAAATACAGCGAAGGGTTTATGAAGAACCGGTATATCGGCAGAACCTTTATCATGCCGGGCCAAAAAATGCGCGAAAAATCGGTCAGACAAAAGCTCAATGCCATTGGTCTTGAATTTGGCGGCAAAAACGTCTTGCTGGTCGATGATTCGGTGGTAAGAGGAACGACTTCTGCACAAATCATTCAGATGGCACGGGATGCGGGCGCCAAAAAAGTATACTTTGCTTCTGCCGCGCCACCGGTTCGCTATCCCAATGTTTATGGCATTGACATGCCGGCTGCCAATGAACTGATCGCCCATGATCGTACCGAGGATGAGGTCTGCGAAGCCATTGGTGCCGATCGCTTGATTTATCAGGACCTGAGTGATTTAATTGAAGCGGTTCGCAAAGGCAACCCCAGCATTAAACATTTTGATACGTCATGTTTTAGTAAAGAATATATTACCGGCGATATTGATGATGCCTATCTGGAGCGTACCGAGTCGCTGCGTAACGACAATGCCCAAGCCGAACGCAACTCCGAGAAATCCATTATTGAAATGTTGTAGCAGGTACAAGGTGAAAGGTTCAAGGCGAAAGGTGCAAGGCGAAAAAACCAAGTATTCAACCCAATCGCAAATTACCTATAGCCGTGAGCCGTGAACTGTGAGCCTTGAACCTTTTACCTTTTACCTTGAACCTCTCTAACTATGAACGACATTAACTGGAACGACTACTCTCTCGAAACTCAGGCAATCAGAGCGGGGCATAAGCGCACTCATGAAGATGAGCATAGCATCCCGATTTTTGCGACCTCCAGTTATGTTTTTAAAAGTGCTGAAGAAGCCGCTTTGCGCTTTACCGGAAAAAAACCGGGTAATATTTATTCCCGGTTTACCAATCCAACCGTCAATGCCTTTCAAGAAAGATTGGCGCTCATGGAAAAGGGTGAACGTTGTTTGGCTTTTGCATCGGGCATGGCTGCGATTATGGCCGTTGGTATGGGACTGCTTAAATCAGGCGATCATGTGGTGTGTTCTCGTGGTGTTTTTGGTAATACGGTATTGGTATTCCAAAATTATTTTGCAAAGTTTGGTGTTGAAACTGATTTTGTTGATTTAATCGATACCGCTGCATGGGAATTGGCTATCAAACCCAACACGCGATTTTTATTTTTGGAGACCCCCTCCAATCCATTGATTGAAATTGCTGATATTTCTGCACTCGCCGATATTGCCCATGCGCATAATTGCTTGCTGATTGTTGATAATTGCTTTTGCACCCCCATTCTGCAAAAGCCTTTTGAATTAGGTGCGGATATTGTTATCCATTCGGCAACCAAGTACTTGGATGGACAGGGGCGCTGCGTAGGGGGTGCGGTTATCGCCAGCGATGAAATTATTGAAACAGCGATTTATCCTTACCTGCGTACCGGTGGTGCAACCATGAGCCCGTTTAACGCCTGGGTATTTTTGTCCGGATTGGAAACCTTGGCCATCCGCATGAAAGCGCATTGCGACAACGCCTTTGAGTTAGCCAAGTGGCTGGAACAACAGCCCGGCATCGCCAAAGTCCACTATCCCGGCTTGCAATCGCACGCACAACATAAATTGGCAAAACGCCAACAAAGCCAATTTGGCGGAATTGTTAGTTTTGAATTAAACGGTGGCAAAGAACAAGCCTGGAAATTAATTGATGCAACAGAAATGATATCAATTACCGCCAACCTGGGTGATGTTAAATCCACCATAACCCATCCCGCGACAACAACACATGGCCGCCTGTCACCTGAAGCCAGGGCGGCCGCTGGTATTAAAGACGGCTTGGTTAGAGTTTCTGTGGGACTGGAACACATTAACGACATTAAAAATGATCTGTTAAAGGGGTTATAAACCTCTGATAGAAGAG
>CAIUYS010000413.1 GCA_903903365.1 uncultured Methylococcaceae bacterium | reverse complement strand
GTGCAAATTGGCAGTTTTTATCCCACGATTAAAGAAGATCGGGTGCTCATCAAACTGGAAGAAGCGCCGGACTCTCTGATTAAAGGTCTGCTTGCTTCCGAAGACCGGGATTTTTATCAGCATTTTGGCGTTTCATTGAAGGGTATTGCCAGAGCGATGTGGACTAATGTTCGCGCTGGCGGCATGGTACAAGGAGGCAGTACCATCACCCAACAGTTGGTTAAAAACTTTTATTTAACCAATGAACGGCGATTATCTCGTAAAGTTAAAGAAGCCTTAATGGCACTGATTTTAGAATACCGCTACACTAAAAACGAGATTCTGGAAGCCTATTTGAATGAAATATATTTAGGTCAAAATGGCTCAAGCGCTGTCCACGGCTTTGGCTTGGCCAGTGAATTTTATTTTGGCAGCACCTTAAAAGATCTCCCTTTGGAACAGGTCGCCTCTTTGGTAGCCTTGGTGCGTGGACCCTCTGAATATGATCCCCGACGGTTTCCTGATCGTGCCTTGCAACGGCGTAATCTGGTACTTGAGCAAATGGCAACAGAAGGCTACCTATCCAAGGATCAAGCCACTCAAGCCATCGCCAAACCATTAAGTGTCATTCCGCGCATGCAGCGTTCATCTAATCGCTATCCCGGTTTTCTTGATCTCGTCAAGCGGCAATTAAAGCAGGATTATCGTGAAGAAGACTTAACCTCTCAGGGGCTAAGAATTTTTACTACGCTGGATACTCAAGTTCAGGATGTTTTGGAAAAGACCGTTGAGACGAAGTTAAAGCAACTTGAAAAATCGGCGCACGCCAATGATCTTGAAACAGCGGTCATCGTTACCCGTCGGGATAGTGGCGAGGTTACCGCTTTAACGAGTGGTCGTGAAAATATGGCGGGTGGCTTCAATCGTGCGTTAGATGCAGTGCGCCCTATCGGTTCCTTAATCAAGCCGGCGGTTTATTTGACGGCTCTGGAATATCCCGATAAATATACCATTACCACACGCGTAAGCGACTCTACCATTGTGGTTAAGGGACAAAATGGCACCGACTGGATTCCTAAAAACTACGATCATAAAGAACATGGCAGTGTCGCTTTGCACACCGCATTAGCGAAATCTTACAACTTGGCCACCGTTCGTATCGGTATGGATATTGGCGTAGCCGGCACCGCCAAAACCTTAAAAAATATGGGCGTCACCCGACCGCTTGATCAGTTTCCTTCTTTATTATTGGGAGCCGCTGCACTGACACCCATAGAAGTCACCCAGATGTATCAAACGCTGGCTGGGGATGGATTTTCAACACCTATTAAAAGCATTAGAGCGGTCGTTGATACCGATGGTAAACAATTACAAAGTTATCCATTTACCGTTAGACAGGCTGTCGATCCGGCGGCAACTTATATCGTCAACACCATATTGCAGGAAGTGATGCATGAAGGTACAGGAAAAGCGGCCTATTCGTCTTTCCCTAAAGAGTATGGTTTGGTTGGTAAAACCGGCACCACCAATGATGCCAAAGATAGCTGGTTTGCCGGATACACGGGCGATTATTTATCCGTTGTCTGGGTGGGCAGGGATGATAATAAACCGATTGGGTTAACCGGTGCCACCGGGGCACTACCTATCTGGGTCGCATTAATGCAACAAATATCAACCCAAGCAGTGAACTTGATTCCACCTGACAATGTCAAGTTAGTCTGGGTTGAGCCGGGTAGTGGTTTATTAACGAATAAAGGCTGCGGAGGCGGCAAGCAATATCCCTACATTTCGGGATCAGAGCCCACGACTTACTCAGGTTGCGGACAAGAGGTTTTTGACAAGGATAAATCATGGTTTGAAGATTTTTTACCTGGCGATACCGAACAAACCGAGCCTGGCCAAAATGAAAGCGCACCTAACCCCAGTGAACCGCAACCACAATGAATTCTAAAAGAGCATCCATGATTAAAATGATTATTTTTCGCCTGATTTTTTTGACTTTCTTTTTTATTAATAGCCCCGGTTATGCAGCAGACGAACCCGTCAAGCAGTTGCAGGCATTTTTAAAGGCATCAAAGTCATTGACCGCTGATTTTAAACAAGTATTAATTAATGAAGCGGGCGATCCTTATCAAACCAGTTACGGTATTTTTTACCTGCAACGACCCGGGAAATTTCGTTGGGATTATTTAAAACCGTTTCAGCAACAAATTGTCTCCACTTCCGGAAAAGTCTGGTTTTACGATACCGATTTGGAACAAGTCACCATTAAAAAACTTGATGAGTCGGTTGGCTCAACACCCGCCTTATTGTTAAGTGGCAATATATCACTGGACGATAATTTTACCATGCAGGATCAGGGGGTTGACGGGGATATGCAATGGATTAAATTATTACCCAAAAATCAGGAAAGCAGCTTTAAATATATTTTAATCGGTTTGAATAAAGGCTCGTTGGGCGGCATGGAGTTAAGTGATAATTTTGGTCAACTAACCCGTATCTATTTCTCTAATGTATTACTTAACCCAACGATAAAACCGACCGTATTTGAATTTAAAGCCCCCAAGGGTGCCGATGTATTTTCTGATTAAACAGCTTTTTTATTCATCACGAAGACACGAAGATCACGAAGTTTTAAAAGCTTTCACCACGAAGACACGAAGGACTAGCGTGACGGGGTTTGCAACCCCGTCACTCACGTTTTGAAATCGATAAAAGCCTTCAAACGTTTCGGTCGCGGTTGCAAACCCCGACCGGCATCGTTGTTCTTTCTTCGTGATCTTCGTGT
>CAIUYS010000412.1 GCA_903903365.1 uncultured Methylococcaceae bacterium | reverse complement strand
ACATAGCGCAAAGTAGTGATAAACGTGTAAATACGACAACCCAAATCTTGCAAATCAACCAGCAACACATCGAAAGTATCCATCATCGCATCGGTCGGGCGACGTACTTCCCCGTACAAACTAAATACCGGAATACCCAGCACCGGATCAATAAAATCGGAAGATTCCATCATGTTGTCTTGCTTGTCCCCACGCAGTCCGTGCTGCGGGCCAAATGCAGCACTCAGCTTAATATCCGGCAAACCTGCCAGCGCATCGAGTGACTGCGTTAAATTCTGTGTCACCGAAGCCGGATGCGCCAACAAAGCGATGCGCTTTCCCGCTAGCGGCCTGCGCAATGCGGCATCTTCAAGTAAACGGTCAATACCAAATTTCATATTTTTTCTAGGTTAATCCGGGTTAAGCGACAAAATAAATCCCGCACGATGATGAAAATCGGGGTGTACTTCTGGATGGTATAATGCCCAATAAGAACGACTGCCGTCATTCGCTTCAATCACTGCTGTCAAACCAAGCTGAAACGATTTACCGGCAATATTCTGATGCAAATCATCCGTATGGATAACCACTTCCAGATGTAAATGCTCATGGGTCTGAGTAAAATTGATAGTCGGTGCCTGACCGGCTTTCCAGGCATACGGCATCCGGTAGTCACTGAAGGCATACGCTGCCCACTGCCCGGATGGTGAAAAATTAAACTCATGATAGTTTGCTTTACCGGCCACGGCGATGAACACTTCAAAACAAGTATGCTCCCACAATCCATCTACAGCCTCAGCGGGTTGCGGTGCAGGAATGCGTATTTGCCCCAAATCACCGGTCAATTGAAAGCTTAAACGTATAGCGCCTTTGGGCTGTGGCTCAATATTAACATCGACACTATGCTTGCCGGTAGACGCTGTATTGGCGTGACAAGTCAGCCGCTTGTTAGCCATTTTTTGTTCTCTACTCAAGTGCAAACCCATCGATTCCTTTTTTAATTGCTCAATATATTAGTCACGCGGGTTGGGCTGATGTTTTTCCAGCTCAACATTCAACACCCTCAATAAGGTAACTCGCAATAAATACCACCCAATCGTTGCCTGACTCTGGGAACGCTACCGACTTAATGGTTCCTGTAGGAGCGGGCCATGCCCGCGATATAACGAAGCCTTCGCGGGCATAGCCCGCTCCTACGAAGCGTGTAGAGACTATAAAGTGGGGGCTTATTTATTGCGAGTTGCCTAAGTTGGGTTACCAAAAAGACGTCAGCCAACTCTACGGCTTCTTGGCATTATATCACTTGAATCCAACCTACCGCTGTTCAGCCAGAAAACTACGCTTGGCAATAAAGATGGCCAGCATCGGTAAAGTCAAACTCAATAACATGACGGTAATCAAAAGTCCGCCCAATTGGCTGTAATCAGCTGACACCGTTACCGCACCAGTGGCGGCCTTGACTTCCCGGGTGATTAGAAAATACTGGTTGAGCGCTTTAGTTAATAGTTGTGAAAGCGATAAAGCCAAATTTACGAAAGCGGCCATCACCGCAAAATAAGTGGCCTTGAGGCGTTCGGGCGCTGAATTGGCAATCCAGGCCAGCATGGGAATCATGGCGATTTGTCCTAAAGGCGATTCCAAGGCCGTATCAATCAGCGCAATAAAGCGTGCATCCACGACACCGCCTGTATGTGCCTGCGTCCATTCCTGAACCCCATAAAACAGGGCAATGTTCGGTAAGTAAAGCACCGCCAAAGCGATGGTAAGCACTGCGATAATGTAAGTTATCGACCGCTCGGCCATAAAGCGCCGAAACAAAAACATGCCGAACAAGGTCAACGCGCTGGAAATTAAGGATAATTGCGACAAAAACTGCTGATCAAAATCAAGCACGTCAATCATCCACCAGGTTTCTCCCGCACCTGTTGTGGGTACTGCACGAAAAGCAAAGATTACAAAGGCCGTGCCGAATAACCGGTTTCTTTCACGAATCGCCAGCTCTTTTGTCAAATGCCACATCAGAAACAAGACGATGAACAATGATCCGGCAAATACAATCTCCTCGTTGTTGCGCACATCGGTCAGCCCCATAATGGCTGCGAACAAGGTAAATACCAGCCCGCCGCCCAATAGCCACCAATTAATCTCCGGCAATTCCGTTACCGGCCGATCCAATAAGCGCTTGATGTCTTCAAACTCATAGCCTTGAGCGGCAAGTTTCCATTCTTCTTGAGAGCGTAACCAGGACGACAAAAAAACACCAAAAACTGAAATAAATGGAATCAGTAATGCCCAGTGATAAACCGTAAGATAAACCGCTGTTTTTTCGACGGCGCTCATCGTCGCTACGCCACTAAACAAATAGACATTGGCAGCGGCGACTAGCAACGTACCACCAATAATGGACACGCGCCCCAACGTTTGCATAGTGGTATGTGCAAGCAGAATTTGCGCTTGTGGAACAGGCTGTCCCAAAGCATCAAAACGCGGCACCGCCTCTACCGTCATGGCATCGGCGACAATATCCTGCATCACATACCCAATCGGTGCCAACAAGGACGCCACTATATACCAGCTTTCTGCAGGCATTATACGGGTCATATAATCAAGATCTGCCAGCAGATTAGTCAAGATCAGCAAACTTGCCGCAATCAAGCCGGCACCCAGATAAATCAAACCGGCCTTATAGCGCCAGAGTAAATCCACCAAATGACCCAGTGGCATCTTTAGCGCCCAGGGTAGCATCACCCAAAAACTTAAGGTCGCCAGAAATTCGGCAGACAACCCCAGATATTCTTTAACAAAAAAAGTGCCGACGATACCGGTCAAGCCTGACAAACCTGCCGCCAGATAAACCATTAGCGGTGGCACATAACTCAAGCGCATCTGTCGGGCAAGATCGTAAACATTGCGATCCATCCAGTGATGCCAAAGCCGCAACAGACGGGTAGCCGTTGCGGCGTCATTATCGATTAAGGATTTATGTTTGGACATGGGTTATCCTGAGTGAGCCAGTGTGTTTGATTGGTCATAATAATAGCGTATTTTGGCTTTTGAAAAACCTAATAGGCCATATAGTCTTTCAGAAATTAAATGTCCACCACGCGACAATTTAACTCACACGGATAACATCCCTCAAAGGGATGGTATCCGTTCGCATCGAAATTATTTATCTGAAAATCTATAGCGTTAATAAATCGCCGTATTATCAGGTTCTTCAATAACCGGATTGGACAATGTACCTATGCCTTCAATTTCAATTCTGGCGGTTTGTCCGGGTTTTAGATAACCGCGCGGCTGCATTTTTACGCCGACACCGCTCGGTGTTCCGGTAGTAATCACATCGCCCGGTTCCAGTGTCATGGCCTGAGATAAATAAGCGACCATTTCATAACAATTAAAAATCATCTGCCGGGTATTACCATCCTGCCGCAGCTCGTCATCAATCCAGGTTTTAATGGCCAGGTTATGCGGGTCTGTTAGTTCGTCAGGAGTCACTATCCACGGCCCCAGCGGTCCACAGGTATCAAATGATTTACCAATGGTCATCGTAGGTGAGCGTATTTGCCAGTCGCGTACCGATACATCATTTGCAATGGTAAATCCGGCAATAACCTGATGTGCCTTATCGACAGGCACATGGCGGCAACGTTTGCCGATAACAAAAGCCAGCTCACCTTCGTAGTCCAGTTTATCGGACACCTTGGGTCGGTGTATAGCGTCACCATAGCCGATAACACAGCTACTTTGTTTGGTAAAAAAACTCGGATATTCAGGCTGGCCACGACCCGTTTCGGCTATATGGTCGGCATAGTTTAAGGCAATTCCCAGATATTTCCCCGGCCTTGGCACTGGCGCATTTAGCTTAACCTCAGCCAAGGCAATACGCGCATTACCTTTGTCAATCAGTGCCTGCATGGCCAATAAGGCGGTAGTGCCTGCGCCAAGAAACTCAATCATGGACGCCGGAATATCAGCGCTGCCGTAACTGTCAACAACGGCATCATCAATAACCGCACCGACACGCGATTGTTTGTTATGAGTAAAGGTCACTAGTTTCATCGATTGTGTTTCCTGTATGATGGCAACCGCCGTTGTTTTATAACGAGGAGCAACGGGTAAAAAAAGCTATAATAAACAATTTTACGCAGAGGAACAGAAAATGAACAAAAACTGGATTGCTCCCTCCATACTTTCAGCCAATTTTGCCAAATTAGGCGAAGACGTTGATAGAGTTTTAGCTGATGGCGCTGATGTTGTACATTTTGATGTGATGGACAATCATTTTGTGCCCAATCTGACCATCGGACCTTTGGTTTGTGAAGCCTTAAGAAAACACGGCGTAACTGCACCGATTGACGTGCATTTGATGGTTGAACCCGTTGACCGTTTGATTCCTGATTTTGCCAAAGCCGGTGCCAGCATCATTACTTTCCATCCTGAAGCCTCTGTGCATATCGACCGTACCCTGCAATTGATTAAAGATTGCGGTTGCCAAGCCGGATTGGTATTTAACCCGGGCACATCACTGCATTATCTGGATTATGTGATGGACAAGCTGGACATGATTTTATTAATGTCTGTTAACCCGGGTTTTGGCGGTCAATCGTTTATCCCTTCAGCGTTGGATAAATTAAAGCTGGTTAGAAAACGGATTGACGACAGTGGTCTTAATATTCGTCTGGAAATTGACGGCGGCGTAAAAGTCGACAACATTCGCGCCATTAAAGCAGCCGGTGCTGATACATTTGTTGCCGGTTCAGCGATTTTTAGCCAGCCGGATTACAAAAAAGTCATTGACGAAATGCGTGCAGAATTGGCGTTGGCCGTTTAGTTTGTAGGGTATGCATCGCGTACCTTTATTGATTGGGTGGTTGTGAAATAGCTTTATAAGTTGGGTTAGCAATCGCGTAACCCAACATTTGCCGCTTCAATGTGTTGGGTTACGCGATCGCTAACCCAACCACGATACTCTATAAATACGTTGAATAACAAAACCACCATGACCCTAGAACAATTTAATCACCTGGCCCAACAAGGCTACAACCGTATTCCGGTTAGCCGCGAAGTTTTGGCTGATTTGGATACGCCTTTAAGTGCTTATCTGAAATTGGCTGATGGCGCGTATTCCTATTTATTTGAATCGGTTCACGGTGGTGAACAATGGGGGCGTTATTCCATTATAGGATTGCCCTGTAAAACGGTCGTTAAAATCAACGGCACTCAAATTCGGGTAGAAAAAGACGGCGAGTTGCTGGAAACCGTAACGCACGACAATCCACTCGTCTGGATTGAGCAATTTAAGCAGCGTTATAACGTACCCGACATTGCTGATTTACCGCGCTTTAATGGCGGTCTGGTCGGTTATTTTGGTTATGAAACTATTCGCTATATTGAGCCTCGTTTGCGTGGAACAGAAAAGCCCGACCCGTTGGGATGTCCTGATATTTTGCTGATGGTGTCAGAAGAAATTCTGGTGTTTGATAATCTGTCGGGCAAAGTATTGTTATTGACTCATGCTAACCCGGAAGAAGCCGATGCCTATCAGCGTGCGGTGGCGCGAGTCTCTGAACTGGCGGTCAAACTGCGCGACCTGCAAGCCAAACCCCAAAAACATGCCAACCCTTGTACCGTTGAAGAAACTGATTTTGTCTCCGGCTTTACCCAGCAAGGTTTTGAAGAAGCTGTATTAAAAGCCAAGGATTACATTACCGATGGCGACATTATGCAAGTGGTTTTATCGCAGCGCCTGTCCATTCCTTATACCGCTTCGCCGCTGAATTTATACCGCGCCTTGCGCTGCTTAAATCCATCACCTTATATGTTTTACCTGAATCTGGATGATTTTCATATCGTTGGATCGTCACCGGAAATATTGGTCAGACTGGAAGATAATACCGTGACGGTGCGCCCGATTGCCGGAACCCGAAGGCGCGGTGCAACGCCTGAACAGGATATTGCTCTTGAACACGAATTATTGGCAGACCCAAAAGAACTGGCGGAACACTTAATGCTGATTGATTTAGGCCGCAATGATGCGGGGCGTGTTGCTGAAATAGGCACGGTACAATTGACCGATAAAATGATCGTCGAACGTTATTCTCATGTGATGCACATTGTTTCCAATGTCACCGGAACACTTCAGCAAGGTAAAAATGCCTTTGATGTACTGGCCGCCACTTTTCCGGCCGGAACGGTTAGCGGTGCGCCCAAAATACGCGCAATGGAAATTATTGATGAACTGGAACCCGTCAAACGCGGCGTTTATTCCGGCGCTGTCGGTTATATCGCCTGGTCCGGAAATTTGGATACCGCCATTGCCATTAGAACCGCTGTTATTAAAGACCAGCGGTTACATATACAAGCGGGTGCCGGTATCGTTTACGATTCTGTACCCAGAAACGAATGGGATGAAACCATGAACAAAGGCCGCGCTATATTTCGTGCCGTCAGTATGGCCGAAGCAGGCTTGGAAGGAGAACAGGCATGAGTGCAGTAAAAGTAGTCATGGTCGATAATTACGATTCGTTTACTTATAATCTGGTGCAGTATTTTGGCGAATTGGGTGCGGATGTTACGGTTGTGCGTAATGATCAAGTGACGGTCGCAGACATAGAAAAACTGGCACCGGATAAAATCGTCATTTCCCCCGGCCCTTGCACACCTAAAGAAGCCGGTGTATCGGTTGAAGCCATTTTAAAATTTGCCGGAATATATCCTATTCTGGGCGTTTGTCTGGGGCATCAAAGTATCGGTTATGCCTTTGGCGGCCATGTTATCCATGCCAAACATATTATGCACGGCAAAACGTCACTGATTCATCATCACAATCTTGGCGTGTTTAAAGGCTTGTCTAATCCGTTCACCGCTACCCGTTATCATTCGCTGGTTATCGAACAGGCCACGTTACCTGATTGTCTGGAAATTACAGCGTGGACACAGGATGACGCAGGTAATATCGATGAAATCATGGGCGTCAGGCATAAAACCCTGGATATTGAAGGCGTACAATTTCATCCGGAATCGATTTTGACTGAGCATGGGCATGATTTGCTGAGGAATTTTTTGGAGCGGTGATGCGGGTTATCGCTTATCTCTTTTACGCTACAACAAAATAATGCACATACAAAAAGCTTTACAAAAACTGCTTGATAAGCAAAACCTGACCGCTGATGAAATGCGTGATGTCATGCGTTTGATCATGTCCGGCAAAGCGACTGATGCACAAATCGGCGGTTTTTTAATCGCGTTGCGTTGCAAAGGCGAAACCATTGACGAGATTGCCGCCGCTGTTGAAGTGATGCGCGAATTGGCCAGCAAAGTAACCATCACCGGCGATCATGTTATCGACACCTGCGGTACTGGCGGCGATGGCGCAAATACGTTTAATATTTCCACCACCTGCGCTTTTGTGGTGGCAGCGGCGGGCGGGCAAGTTGCCAAACACGGCAATCGCTCTGTATCCAGCAGTTGTGGCAGTGCGGATTTACTGGAAGCGGCGGGCGTTAATCTGAATTTAAGTGCTGAACAAGTGACACAGTGCGCTAATGAAATTGGCGTTGGGTTTTTATTTGCCCCCAAGCATCACGGTGCCATGAAGCATACCATTAATGTGCGTAAAGAAATGGGCGTTAGAACCCTGT
>CAIUYS010000411.1 GCA_903903365.1 uncultured Methylococcaceae bacterium | reverse complement strand
TATTTCCTGGCTCACTGTTGCACTCAACCAAGCCGTTATGCTGATTAATCAGCGCTTGAGCAATAGATAAACCCAGCCCGGTGCCTTCGGCTCGACCGGTAATCATGGGATAAAATATTTGACTCATCATATTAACATCCACACCCGGTCCGTTATCGATAATGTCGCACTTTACCGCAAGTCTATACCGTTTACGGCCTATGTTCATCTGTCGGTGTATGCGTGTTTTAAAGATAATATTGCCTTTTCCTTCCATTGCCTGCACTGCATTTCTGGCAATATTTAAAATAGCCTGAATAAGTTGATCTTTGTCGGCAAAGATATCAGGAATACTGGGATCATAGTCATTTTTAATCGTCAGACTGCCGCTGGATTCCGCTTGAATCAATTGCCTGACTCGCTCCAACACTTCATGAATATTAAGCGCTTTTTTATTAGGCAATCTATTAGGTCCCAGCATTTTATCCATCAACCCTTGCAGACGATCTGATTCGTCAATAATAATTTGGGTATATTCTTTAAGTTCAGGATCATGTAATTCCAAATCCAACAATTGAGCTGCGCCGCGCAACCCGCCTAACGGATTTTTGATTTCATGTGCCAAACCTCTAATCAACAGTCGCGCCGTATTCTGTTGGGTTAATAATTGCTCTTCTTTGGAAATCCGCAAATGATTATCCACCTGTTGAAGCTCGACCAGAATTTCACTAACGGCGTCATTAACCAGCAACGGGGTTGCGCTAAAGCTGGTGGTCACAATATTAGTCATTCGGTTCAGTGTTAACCCTCGATCAACCAAGGGTTCTGACATCGCCAGAGATTGCTTCAAATTAATCAGCAATGCAGGATCGGAAGATCGAAATAACTCCTCTGCACTTTGACCTACCAAGTGATGCGCACTGTCAGCCAGCAGAATTTCTCCCGTCGTATTAACAAAAGTCAGAATTAATTCATGATCAAATAATAAAATTGCGGTATTAAGATGATCCAGTATGCGTTTATACATAATTGTTTATCGGTCGATTTGATACAAAAGCGTTATGTTTATGCTAGCAATTTATAGACCATACCCCGTAGAATCCCTGCTTACTTAAAAACGGTTCTGATTATAGCGATTATGATAACAAAAAAAGCCCCAAAACAGTGCGTAATTAAATGACAGCTTCATGACCAAGCCGATAGCGATTAAAATAATTACGATATAAGAAATCACATGAAATTTGGACCGCCCTCTAATGGCCGTAGTTTTTCAGTAGAAATTGAATTTTAGGCAGGGAAGATTGTGTCTTTTATTAAAGGTAGCAGTGTATTACCGGCTAGACCTGCTTTGTTACTTTGAATAGTCAGGCGTTGCAAAAAAACAGGCCTTCTTGCCAAGACAAGAAGGCCTGTTTTTAATTGACCTGATTATTTTCTTGATAGCCTATCGGCAAATTACAACTTACAAATCCAAGGCAGCGATTCTGTTATCAACCGGTGATGATTGCCTAAAGTAACTAAGTACGCCTTTGAAAATTGCACTGGCGACTTTTGATTGATACTGGTTACTCAGTAAATTTTGTTCTTCCGAGGCATTTGATATAAAAGCGGTTTCCACCAATATGGAGGGTATATCAGGCGATTTCAACACCAGAAAGCCGGCTTTTTGTACGGAATCCTTATGTAATTCTGAAATGTTATCGAAGCTTTTTAATACATGATTGGCAACATTAACACTGGCTTCCTGGGTTGCTGTTTGCGATAAGTCCAACAAAACAGATGCCAACACATCTTCTTTATCGTTAAGACTAACCCCCACCAAATCAGAGGCATTGGCACTGTCTGCCAGCCAACGCGCGGCTTCACTTGAGGCACCACTGGTGGATAAGGTGTAAACGGACGCGCCTTTAACTTCGGAATCCTGGAAGGCATCAGCATGTATTGAAACAAATAAATCCGCTTTGGCTGTCCTGGCAATTTTCATTCGGTCTCTAAGTCCTACATAGTAATCACCTTTACGAACCATGACCGCTTTCATTCCCGGTTGTGCATTAATTAATGCTTCCAGTTTTTTAGCCATTGCAAAGGTTACTTTTTTTTCCTCGGTACCATGAGGCCCATGAGCGCCGGGATCATCCCCGCCATGCCCCGGATCAATCGCAATCACGATGCGATTGGCTCGTGTAGATTCAGTCGATTTAACGGCAACGGCCTTAGTCTCAACTGCCGTGGTCTCAACCATTTTAGGTTCAAGCGATAAACTGGCAACTATTTTGGCCACTTCTTTATCTTCATTTTTTGTGGCGGCAACAGAGTCTTTGTCCAGCAAATCAATCACTAAATGATGAGAATCGCTATTATCAGAGCTTAATGTGAGTTTTTTTAGACTAATGGGTGTTTTTAAATCAAAAACAACTCTTAAGTCAGTGTTGTTTTTTATGCCCGAACGGACTCGGGTAAACAATGGATGCGCTGCCGAGGGTTGATTTAATGAATGGTCTAGTTGGGCATTTTTAATATCAATAACCAAACGAGAAGGATTATCCATAACAAAAACCCGATGTTGTGGCGATGACGTTACCTCAAAAGTTATCTGGTTTTGGCTTGGGTTAGTGGTATAACGCAATGAATTTACGTTGATTTGTTGTGCATAACCGGACACAGACATTAACTGTAATCCAGAGAACAATAAGATTTTGCAGTAATTTCTCATATCGACACCCCACCGACAACAAGCTTATTTATGCCAGTATGTCGTTGTTTTTATAGACCCCTTGTGATTTTTTTTACAAACCATACTCCATATTTAATGACCGCGCAAGCCCTTGCATTTTTAAAGTGATAATTCTATCAGGTTTTGGCAAAAATCCCTTACCGTTGTCAGGCCATTCAATAAAGCAGAGGCTATCCTGATCGAAATAATCCCGAATGCCCATCCATTCCAATTCTTCGGGATCAACCAATCGATATAAATCAAAATGAAATATTTTTCGACCGCCTACCTCGTATTCTTCGACTAACGTATAGGTTGGGCTTTTAACAGTGCCATGATAGCCTGCGGCTCTAAGAAAACCTCTGACCAGTGTTGTTTTTCCTGCGCCTAAATCGCCGTACAAAAAAACCAGACTTTTTGAGGGTAAAGACGTAAATAATTCTGCGCCAAATTGCTCGGTTTCTTCTGCATTTTCCAAATACTTCTGCATCACTCACTCCCTCTGAGATAAGGCATTAAATCACTGGCCAACAACCCCCTTTCACCGTCTTTTTCTGCGGCCGTATCAGCAGCCTGTCCGTGCCTATAAACGCCTTGTTGTGCCGCATCTTGTAAAGACAAGCCTTGCGCCAGTAAACCGGCAATGACACCGGACAACACATCGCCCATACCTCCTGAAGCCATGCCTGGATTTCCTGTTGTAGAAACGGCACACTGATCTTTAGAGGCAATTAAAGTGCCGGCACCTTTAAGAATGACAACGCCGCCATAGTTGGCCTGCATAGCCATGACAGCGGCAAACCGGTCTTGTTGTATGTCAGTCCTAGAGCACTTTAATAGCCTTGCCGCTTCACCCGGATGGGGCGTTAAAATCCAGTCAGGATTAGTGATGGATAAACCCGCCAAAAGATTTAAACCATCCGCGTCAATAATCAACGATTTTTGAGCGGCCAGAGTTGCCATAAACAGTTCTGTTGCCCACTCACTTTGTCCCAACCCGGGACCAATCACAACAACACTGGCCTTTTCCAACAAACCGGATAACTGCTTGGCACTACTGACACCATGACACATTAATTCCGGCCGGTTTAGGTTCATTAACCCTGCATGTTCTGGTCGTGTTGCAATACTAACCAAGCCTGCACCCACTCGCAAAGCCGCTTCACCGGCCAGTCTTGCCGCACCGGAATAACCGCAATCACCACCCACTATCAGCACATGCCCGTAATTACCTTTATGCGAACACCGTTGACGACGTGGCAACGGTGTTTTAACGACATGAACTGCTGACGGGGAAATGGTTTGAAAAATAGTCTCTGGCACAGCTAATGAGGCATAACAAATTTCACCGCAATAATCGGCCGCTTGCCCTGTCAATAATCCTTGTTTCAAAGCGATAAAAGTAACGGTGCAATCCGCTTTTACCGCACAGCCCAGCACATTGCCGGTATCCGCATTTAAGCCCGATGGACAGTCTACCGCAACAATATACGCAGCCGACTTGTTGATAAGCTGAATGGCTTGAGCATAAAGTCCCGTTACCGGCCGATCCAGTCCAGTGCCTAATAAAGCATCAACAATCACATCGGCATCAATGCTTTCATCGCCTTGAAAGGGAATAACCGTTCCGTTTGCCTGAGCATAGCTTTGGTAAGCAGTCAGCGCATCACCTTTACTATTTTCAGGGTTTGCAAGACAGTAAACGCTCACCTTCAATCCGGCTTCCAAAGCCAACCTGGCAATAATGTAGCCATCACCGGCATTATTACCGGTGCCGCAAAAAACAGCGACTGATTGACTATTCGGGCATTTATTCCTGAACCACTGAAAAACTTCATAACCCGCTCGGCTCATTAATTCAAAACCGGAAATACCTGCTTCTTGTATAGCTATTCGGTCAAGCTCTCTAACCTGGGCTATACGATAAAGTGTTATGGGTAATTTTTGCATGGTCATTATTAAGATTTAAAGCATTCGGTGAGAATGCTATGTATAATTCGGTGAGAATGCTATGTATAACCTGATTTAACCGATACGCCCTCGCCTGAAAAAAACTAATCGACTCCAGTCAAGAGCGCATGATGGACTTAAAGAATATAGTTAACTTCAGGCTTGCCTTCTGACTCAACCAGTTCGCCAATAACGAAAACTGTTTCACCCAAGGCTTGCAGTGCTTCAAGGGTTGCTTTTTCATCTTCTGCGGCAACACACACTATCATGCCGATACCACAATTGAAGGTTGTTAACATATCCGCTTGAGACACATTGCCCTGTTCTTGTAGCCATAAGAAAATATCAGGAAATATCCAAGAAGAAAGGTCAATGTTCGCATTAAGCCCGAACGGCAGTACGCGTGGTAAATTCTCGGTTAAACCGCCGCCCGTAATGTGGGCAAAGGCATGAACAGGCACTTTTTCCAATAAGGCCAATAACGATTTGACATAAATTTTAGTCGGCTCCAATAAAGCCACGCCTAAGGTTTTATCGCCAAACACATCGGTCAGCGCTGAATTGCTGTGAGCAATTATTTTTCTAATTAAAGAATAACCATTAGAATGCGGGCCAGACGAGGCAATGCCAATCAGCTTATCACCGACACTAACTTTACTACCGTCCAGTACCTTGCTTTTTTCCACGATACCTACGCAAAAACCCGCCAGATCATACTCACCATCCGCATACATACCCGGCATTTCGGCTGTTTCACCGCCCACCAGCGCAGCGCCAGCCAACTCACATCCCTTACCTATACCGTCTATCACTGCTGCTGCCGTATCAACATCCAGCTTGCCAGTGGCGAAATAATCCAGAAAAAACAACGGCTCCGCCCCTTGCACAATAATATCGTTGACGCACATGGCAACCAAATCGATACCGACCGTGTTATGGATACCTAAATCTATAGCCAGTTTTAGCTTGGTACCTACGCCATCCGTTCCTGAAACCAGAATCGGGTTTTTATAACGATCCAGGGGTAGTTCAAACATTGAGCCGAACCCACCCAAACCCGACATAACACCTGCTGTGCGTGTTCTGGCTGCAATAGGTTTGATACGCTCAACTAATTCATTACCTGCCGCAATATCAACGCCGGCACTTTTATAATTTAAGCTTTCTTGGTTTTTTTGGCTCAATGTTATTGTCTCTTTTAAATTTAAATATATATTGTACAAGACATCGTCGTTTTTTGTGAAGGATATGAAGAAAGTTTGCCACTGTTTAGTCATTGACTTTTAATTACTACCAAAATAGTTGAATTAAATTACAAAAATACTTAAAGTGGCCTTGTGTATCAATAAATTAATAATTAAAAATAACACCCAGTCTTTATTGAGGAATAAATATGAAAATAACAACGCTACTTAAATCCGCACTACTAATTACTGTCGTCTTATCTAGTGGTGCGGCAGTCGCCTACAGCCCTGAAGAATTAGAGAAAGAATGCAAAAAACCACGCTTCACTGATTTTAATCTCACTGAATATAAGGCGCCTGATAATATTGAAGTTGCACCAGAATCAGAGTTTATTATAAAAATATCATCTTGGGCAGACCCCAGCACCATCAAGTTAATAGCCAAAAAAGAAGCGCTTCCGTTTAAAGTAGAAAGTAATAGCAGCTTTCATCTAGTCAAAGCAAAATTACCCGCGTCTTTAAATGGGAAATATGTCAGAATTGATGTCAGTGCAAAGGCGGAAACGGGTTGTGATGACAAGACCGGCTGGCTCGTTAAGGTCGCTGACAAATAAAAACCCTAAACAAGAAAGCATCACAGCGCTGGATTTGGCAACTACGACATTTTTTGGTTTTATTGGATTTTAGCTCTTCATTATAACTGGGGCTAATCAGATATAACTTTGGATCTACCAACAAAATCTTTTTTAATCATTGTAAATTGCTGTAACTGGACTTCGACCTGACCATTAAATGATTCCAGCGGATAGGTTCCCTGTTCGTTGGCAATTCCTGCTTCTATACCAGTAAGCAGCTCAATCGCGTCATCGACCGTTGTCACGGCATAGACGCTAAATTGACCGGATTGAGCGGCATGCACCACATCCCAACGTAACATTAAGTGTTTGATATTGATGGCAGGAATGATTACGCCCTGCGTGCCGGTTAAACCTTTTTTGGCGCAAATATCAAAAAACCCCTCAATTTTTTCATTAACGCCGCCTATCGGCTGAACTTGCCCCAGTTGGTTTATTGAGCCGGTGATAGCGAGATCCTGCCTTAAAGGAATCTGGGCAATGGATGATAAAATGACACATGCTTCAGCCAGAGAGGCGCTATCACCCTCTACAGAGCCATAAGATTGCTCAAATACCAAACTGGCGGCTATTGAAAACATCGTTTTTCGGGCATACCGTGCGGCGATAAAGCTCGATAATATGAGCACGCCTTTTGAATGAATAGCCCCGCCCAATTCGATTTCACGTTCAATATCGACCACTTTTCCGCTACCCAGACGGGTTGCTGCGGTAATACGCGAAGGCTGTCCAAATGAAAACTCTCCCAATTGCAAGACTGACAGCGCATTAATCTGGCCAATCACGATACCTTCAACATCAATTAAAAGCGTACCACGTTCAATATGCTCATAAAGCTTTTCCCTAAGTTTATCCAACCGGTGGGTTTTATGATCAATGGCTTGCTGTATATCACTGTTGGTTATATGGACGTGGCCATTATCTTCCGCCCAATAATTGGATTCTGTTAATAAGTCCTTAATGGTTTCAAGATGCGTTAGCAATTTTTCTGCATCACCGACTAATCTGGAACTATGCTCGATAACCCTGGCAACAGCATTTTGGCTAAGTGGCTTTAATTTTTCGCGCCGGGCAATGGTTCCCAGTAAACGCGCATAGTCATGACTGCTTTTTTCTCTGGAAACGGATTCATCAAAATCAGCAGCTACTTTAAAGAGATTATGAAATTCGGGGTCATAAGCGCTTAATAAATAATAAATTAACGGATCACCCACCAGAATGATTTTTACGTCTAACGGGATGGGTTCCGGTTCCAATGATGACGAACTCATTAAACTGAGCGCCCGCTCCAAAGATTCAATACGTATTTCATCGGCCTGCAAGGTTCTTTTAAGCGTTTCCCAACTATAAGGCTGAATCAATATTTTTCTGGCATCCAGTATCAGATAACCACCATTGGCTTTATGCAAAGCCCCCGGCTTAATCATAGTGAAGTCAGTAACCAACGACCCCATATAAGCCTGATGATCAATACGACCCAGCAGATTACTGTAATTTGGGTTATCTTCAAAAATCACCGGAGCAGATTTTGTATGACTAAAATCAACCATCAAATTGACCTGATAGCGTTTAAATGGATTTGATTCCTGGGGTAACTCCATAAATGACAAGACTTTTTCGCTACGCGGAATAAAATCGCGCACATGCTCAACAATATCTTTCTGTACATCATTCAGATAGCCAAGAATGGCTTCCTGTTTAGCATATTTCTCGATCAATTCATCAACGCTATGATTTACCGCCAGTTCAGCCACTTCACGATTAAGGGCTTGTAATTTGCGCTTGGCCTCCTTACGCCAGGCAGGGAAATTTTTTAACAATTTCGCCAAGTCATCCTGTAACTCAATAATGGATTTTTTTATTGCATGCTGTTTATCCTTATCCAGCTTATTAAACTGCTCAGGCGTAATCATTTCATTGTTTTCATCGGCTGGAGAAAAAGCATAGCCGGTGGGGGTTTCTATAAGAATGACATGTGCATTTGCGGCCTTATCACGTAATTGGCTTAGTTCATCTATTTCCCGTTGCCTAGATTGACTTTCAATTTCACCTTCCCTGGAGCGGTATTCATCACCATCAAACGCAGCCGGTATTGCGACACTGAGCTCGTCAATCAATTGCTCCATGTCTTCCTTAAAATATTTACCTTGCCCCGGTATTAATTTAATAGCCGAAGGCTTGGCCGGTTCGCTAAAATTATTGACGTAACACCACTCTGAAGGGATGTCTTTTCGGCTGGCTTCGTGCTCAACCAACTGCCTTACCGTGGTCAATTTTCCGGTGCCGGCGGGTGCCATTGCGAAAATATTAAAACCGTTTTTCTGAATACGAATACCAAATTTTATAGCATCAACCGCTCGTTCTTGACCCACGGTAATATCGATATCGTCAAGCTCTTCGGTAGAAGCAAATTTTAATTGTTCAACATTGCAAGGTTTATATAGTTGTGAAGAATCCAGTCGTCTATTTTTCATATTATAAAACCTGCTTGAAATATTGAGTTTGTTACCGGTGGTTATTAAGGCGATTTTCAGTGGAAAATAGACACAACTTGAGAATGCGCATGACACCCCTTATCATCAGAATCTCTCTTCTTCCCTGAGAGGCTTTGGATAAGGGAGATATGATGCTAAAGCTATTAAGTGGATGTTCCTTATCGGTCTTTTTGTCTACTACTGCGCAATGGGATATCGCCATAAATGTAATTTATCGTGTTTTTTAAGCTATTGATGCTTAATCAAATTCTACACTTCACATAGTATAGCCAAAAATCTTGCATAACCAGAAATATTCGCATTAGAAAATACGGAGTCTTTGCAACCGGACTTTCATTGACCTAAATACTCAAGCTATCTTCGCGATGATGACTATGAATTTACTACAAAAGGCAGGAATCAATTGTTGAAAAAAAGAAAAGCAGACCTAACATTAAAGTTATGCAGTTTTTAAGGCTTAT
Source organism: uncultured Methylococcaceae bacterium (assembly GCA_903903365.1). Taxonomy (GTDB): domain Bacteria; phylum Pseudomonadota; class Gammaproteobacteria; order Methylococcales; family Methylomonadaceae; genus Methylobacter_C. The sequence continues at coordinate 4,628 of CAIUYS010000411.1, read as the reverse complement.
GATTAGGCGAGTCCTAACCGACAGAAAATCTACCTGAATCGCTTTGTTGGCAACGAAAAAAATCAGGACAATTATACTTAATCAGTCATTGCTTTGAATTTTTAAAACACGCTGAAGGAATTTTACAAATGAAGTGCATCGTTAGTTATACGCCTCAAACCTCTGGGCATATTTTATAGAACTAATGATAGGTGATGATAAAGGAATCAACCCTATCAGGAAACCCAAAGGCATCCCGATAGGATTATATTGCTGTTAGATCAAGCTTTTTAGAGCTTCAAAATCTTTTTTGGCATCTCTTAATTCTTGCTCGGCTTCTTGTAGAGCAGAATCTTTAGCGTGTGACAGAGCTGATTTCAATTTTCTATTGGCTTTTGCGCGTGCATTATCTACTTTATCATTAGCATTGATTTCTTTACTTAACTCAATTGCCGGTTTGATAAGACCAGCTGCCTCGTCGTTACTTGCACCTTTGCTAATGCCTTCAATGGCAGCTTGTATTTTAGCGGTTACCATGTCAATTGCTTGAGCAGGTGGATAGGTAACTCTTCCTGCATCAGTTTCGGCTAGAGCTGAATTTGAAAAAGCACCCAAAGAAGCTGCAATAAATAAAGGTATCAAGAATTTTTTCAATGTTTTCATATTTTACTAGTCCTCAAGTGGTTGTTATTTCTAGTTATATTGGCAAAATACAAATTGTACCGTTTGCCGGGGATAATTCTAACACATTTAGCAAGTAATTAACCTGTTAAGGTGGGTTAAATGCAGGTATTAAGAAATATTTTTAAAGATATAAACCTTAATTAAGCAGATTCAATCACAGAATTAGCCGTAATTGAATCTGAATTTACAGTATATTATTAATGTGTTTCGTCGTATTTAGCTTTCATTTCTGAAAATGACTTTAAAGCTGACGCTAATCCGGCTTCTGCAGCAGCAGCATCGCCTGCATCAACTGATTTACGAGCCGCTTTCAATACATCAGTCGCTTTTTGACGTTGACGCTCAGTAAGTTCAAAACGAAATTCTTTTGAGGCTTGAGACGCTTCAAGAATAGTTTTTGAAGCAGCAGGCAAATCACCCGCTTTAATTTCAGCTTGTGCTGCAGTGATGCCTGAAAGCGTGCCTTCAATAGCGTCTTTAACTGCAACTTCACCTTTAGGTGCAGCAAAAGCTGATGAAGAAATTGCAGCCATAGATGCTGTCATAACAATAGAAATTAGAACTTTTTTAAATGCTTGCATTACTTATAAAACCTCAGAATTGATGATTGGATTATTTTAGAAGCAGGTTAATTAAAATTTTTTGCATTTACAATACGCTCAAATTAATAACCTAGCTACTGCGTGCGATTTTAGCACAGAAAATAAATTAAACATGAATGATAATAATTAAATTAGGTGGCGCGCATTACCCATCAAAGCAAGCTGATACCTAAGAAGCCTGCCTGTCTTATAGTTAAATGAATAAAAAAGATTTTATTTTTAATGATGCTGTGTGCCTTGAAATTATGGACAAAGACCATCCCTCCTCGACTGCACTTATCCAGAGAAGTCGCGCTATAATTGCTTTTGGTTATTAAAAAACACATCATGTGGTATTCAATGCGGCAAATCCCTAAATCAATGAAAGCCGTTTTTTTACTAACACTGTTAAGCTTGATTGCACCCGTTGTTTTTGCCGAGGTCGATATTTCAGGGCTAGCGGGAAAATCCAAAGATAATGTGGGGCTTTTATTGTCTCTGGAAAAGGAGAAATGCGACGCACCGGAATGGAAAATACGCGGTTTGTATGTACAAGCAGACCAGGAAATTGATCAAGGTTTGCGGGCATTAGGTTATTACCATGCGGTTATCGACAAATCATTGGCTTTTGGCAAGGCCTGCTGGAAAGCAAATTTTGCTGTTAATCCGGGGCCGCAAGTTTACGTCAAGGACATCAGCATTACCTTTACCGGTGACGCGCATGATGACACTGAGTTTAAAAAACTACACGACAAACTGCTTAAAACCACAAACAGTCCTCTTGACCATAGTCAATACGAAAAGATGAAACGCCGGATTGAGTCGCTGGCACTGGAAAGGGGTTATTTGAAAGGGACATTTACGGAAAAAAAACTAATTATTGATAAACAGCTCAATCAAGCACACATCCAGTTAGTATTTGATGCCGGAAAACGCATGGTTTTTGGCAAGGTTGTCGTTAAGCAAGACATTTTAAATCCTGAATTTGTAGAAAAATATATTTCGATAAAAAGCGGCGATTTTTATTCCAGCGAACAACTGGCCAAAACCCATAACGATCTTTCAAAAACCGGCTATTTCGAGATGATAGACATTGATCCCGATACTGAAAAGACAGACCAAGAAGTGCCTGTTAACCTTAAACTGCAACCCAAAAAGAAGCATCATTTTACCTTTGGTGCGGGTTATGATACCGACATCGGCCCGCTAATAAGTGCGGCGTATGAAAACCGTCGCTTGAATCGCCTGGGACATTTTCTTACCTCAGAACTTGATCTGTCGCCGGTATTATCAACAGCCGCCGTAGAATACAACGTGCCTTTAAACAATCCGATCAGTGATTTTTTTAGCTTTGGCGGCGGACTCAAGCGCGAAGATACCAACAGCTTTAAAACCCTGTCTGCGATGCTTTCCGGACGATTAAAACATGCCTTGGACAGTGGCTGGAAACAGACGCTTTTTCTTGATCTTGATTATGAAGACTTTCTGATAGGATCAAACACAACCCAGACACTGTTACTGGTGCCGGGTGGCAGTTGGTTTAAATCTGTCGCCGATAACGCGTTGCGCCCCACCCAAGGTTTTCGGGCAAAATTTGACGCCAGCGGCAGCTATCAAAATCCACTGTCCAATGTCAGTTTTCTTCAAGCCGCTTTATCGGCGGTATGGATGCACCCGCTACCCTGGAACAGTAAATTTATTGGCCGAACTGAACTGGGCGCAACACTGGTTGACCAGTTCGATAAACTGCCTACATCGTACCGGTTTTATGCCGGTGGTATTAACAGCATTCGCGGTTATGCCTATAAAGAGCTGGGGCCCAAGGATAATCAGGGCAATGTCATTGGCGGCAAATTTTTAACGGTTCTTAGCCTGGAATATGAAAAAGCGGTTTTTGATAACTGGGGCGTTTCTGCATTTGTTGACAGTGGCGATGCTTTTAATCTGGGAAATATTCTTTTAAAAACCGGAGCAGGATTAGGCGTGCGCTGGTATTCGCCCTTTGGTCCGGTTCGGATTGATTTTGCCATTCCCTTAAATGATTCAACTTCTTCATTTCAAGTCCATTTTGCCGCAGGCGCAAGGATATGAAAAAACGCAGCGTTTATTTGATCGTTATAGTCATGGTATTGATGATTCCTGTTGGCTTGCTTGGATTAATCAGCAGTGAAGCCGGCAGTCGTTGGCTGTTGCGAACGGTTTTTTCTGTTTTACCGGCACAGGTTTCGGTGGCGACCACAGAAGGCCGCTTGCTGGATCGCCTGTCGTTGACTGACTTTAGTTATCAAAGCGACACCGAATCAATATTAATTAATCATTTTACTTTTACCTGGCAACCTGCCCGACTGTTCTCTGGCACTTTAAAAATTATTGACGTAACAGTTAATGGTTTAACGATGACGGTGACTGATGCAAAAGTACCGCAAGAACAAAGCGGTTTTGATCTAAATGCCGAACGGCTGTTGCCGGTACAGATAGTTATTGAAAACTTTCTGCTGACTGACATGCAGTTTTATAACGGCGATTTGGTGCAAAAACTTGAAAAACTGCAACTGGCACTCGCCACTGAAGGCAATCAACTTAAGATTATTTCCCTGGCCGTTAATGCGCAACCCCTCGCTGTAACCGCACAAGGACAGATGACTTTAGGCAAAGGTTTTCCTTTTAAAATAACCTCGGACTGGCAGGTTAACGCTGAACAAAACGGCTTATGGCAAGGCTTGACAACCATTACCGGCGATATTAACAAGCTGTCATTTGATAACCGTTTATCTTCGCCTTTTATGATCAATTTAAAAGGACATCTGGATGATTTACAAACCCGGCCACGCATAACTTCGCGTGCCGATTGGACTAAAGTAGTGTGGCCGATTACCGGGATTACTACCCAAATAAAAAGTGAACAGGGCAGTATTGAGCTTAACGGTTTGCTTAACGATTATCAGCTTACGCTAAACGGGCAGTTAACCCAGCAGTATTTACCGGAAGCCAGTGTGTCTTTTAATGGCAAAGGCAGTCAGAATAGTCTTTCCATAGAAAAACTGGAACTTAAATCAAAAACCGGATTATTTCAGGTCAATGGCAACATATCCTGGCAGGCATCGCCCACTTTTGATTTGACAGCAACAGGTCAGAATTTTAATCCGGCCATACTGCTTCCCGAACTGCCTGGCAATCTGACCTTCAACAGTCAGGTAAAAGGCCAACTGGATGCAAAGGCATTGCAACTTGACGCCGAGATTAACAAGCTGTCGGGGCAATTACGGGGTAATCCGGTGAATGTCGCTGGCAAGCTGGCTTTAAACGGTGACCAACTTAAAATTGATGCGCTGCGCATTAACTCGGGAGCCAATAAAATTTCCGTCAACGGCACTCTGGGACAAG
>CAIUYS010000410.1 GCA_903903365.1 uncultured Methylococcaceae bacterium | reverse complement strand
TATTGCTCAATAGACTTGGCAAGATGCGCTGCATTGGCAGGTGATTTTAGTAAATGCACGGTTTCCATTAAACTGGTGTAATAATCCATGGACATAATAACCGCATTCTCGGCATCGCGACGGGTAATCACCGTACAATCGGCATCATTAACGACCCCATCAAGCACAGATTTCAAGCTGCTTCTTGCCTGGGTAAAGGAAATAATACGCATCACACACCTCTTGTGTACTTAAAGTGGTACAAGTCTAATACAAAAAGATTCAACGCTCAAATAATACTTAGCCTTTTGCATCACACCGTGACGTATTTTTCAGGCAAAAAAAAGGGAGGGGTTTGAAACCCTCCCTTTTTTATCGGATTTGTTTTTAAGCGAGGTGCTTAGAAACCTATACCTAGGTAACCACCAGCAGTCAAGCCATTGGTATTGACACCATCTACGCTACGACCGGTCAGGTTGTAACGAACATCGGCACCGACTTTAATGGCTTTCCAGATAGCGTATTCAGCACCTGTACCAAACTGCATACCTGGATTCAGTACCGTTACACCATTAGATGGTGGACTGATGACATTAACAGTCAAACCAAAAGGAATCAGCCAAGGCTGAAAGGCGTTGTTTTTCATGAACTTAATTTTTGGAGAAGCACCCAAAGTAAATTGACTTACAGTCACTGTACTTGTATTTGATGTGCCTACAGCTCCTGGGGCGTTGACTGCTCCATTTACGGTAGCAGCCAATGGGTTATTTCCAGGGAAGTTTTGTTGACCCAAATTTCTATAGTCAAACATTAACTCTGCCAACACTTGGGTGTTATCCATCAAACCCCAAATATCGTCCGTCAAGCCAAAATCAAAACCGGCACCTATATAATAACCATCTTGATGTGTTTGGTCTCCCCCCAAAAGGTTTGTAGCTCCAATCCCACTACCCACTTGATTGCCCGTCAAAATATCATTTCTTTTGACGTCATTACGTGCATAACCGCCACGGAAGAATATCAGGTTTTCGTCTCTGTTTTTAGCTTTAACCGGTGCAGATTTAACTGACGCCATCCACGCATCCAGTTCCTGAACTTTTTGTGTATCTGCCGCAGCAACTGGCGCAGTCGTGCCGATTTGCGCTCTTAAGCTGGCGATTTCATCCTGCATGGCTCTTAATTGAGCTTCCAGTACTTCTGCTTTGCTGTTTGCCGCTTCTGCCAAACGCTCTGCACTGACTTGGTGAGCATGTGGTTTGGCATTTTTATGTGCAAGGACTGGTTGAGAAACTAACGCGCCTGTCATAGTTATTGTTGCCAAGGCTACACCTAAGCATATTTTATTCTTTTTAATTTTCATTGATTCCCCCTCATGGGTTGTTAATTTACAAAAATTTGTTGTAATACAACAAATCTGATTTCACGGGGAAGATGATAGCAGTAAATTAATTTCCATACAAGTATTATAGCTATTATTTTATAAAAAAATAACCCTTAATAATCAATAAGTAAGGAACTATTTTTAATTTTACTTGTATAACTGTCTGCAAAAAACAACAAAAAACAAGCCATAATCCAACTTACAACACTGTTAAAATGCATGATTGGCATTGCCGGTTATCAATTGAAATTAATGATCCAAACCGTTATTGCCGGTTTGATTAACATAAAGAAGAATGATGTCTGTATGTGATTTACAGTGGGTGACCCATAATATAACCATTAAAAATCTAAACGGGTCATAAGATAAGTTGATATTAACACCAGTCGTAGAGCCGTCATTCCGGCATGGATTCACGCCAGGCTATCCTGCCTGTCGCCCTACGGGTAAATGCAAATCTGTTCCAGACAGATTTGTGCCGGAATCCAGAGTACAAGGATGTACTTATTGATATGACATTGCATCCAATAAGATCGAGTATAAAAATCAGTGAGTGGATGCGTTACGAATGCCATCCATGGCAACTGGATCCCGGCAGTCCATGCCGGGATGACGGCTTAAGGGTTTTCAGCTACTTTTAAGATTTGTGTTTATCAGTATTTTTTATTATTTACCCACCCACTATGATTGACATAAAGAACAATGATTATTTATATCAGTGTATTCTCTGTGCTTGGTGTGGCAAAAAGTAATGCTGCCGGTGATTTCATCGGCTTAATTTAAAGCTTTGCGCCACGAAGACACGAAGAAAAACCTTAGCTAAAAACTTCGTGTTCTTCGCGTCTTCGTGGTGTAATTAATCTATTTACATTCCGATTTCGGTCTTTTACAAGCCACTATTTTTGTTTTGAAGCATTTAGCATAATCTATGGCAACACAGTCATTTGGCTTTAACCCTTACCCACATCCATGATTAAAACCCCAGACATTACCATTATTGGCGGCGGCGTTATCGGCCTGCTGACTGCCAGAGAATTTATTAATGCCGGCGCTACGGTGACGGTTATCGAAAAAAACCGCTTGGGACAGGAATCGTCTTGGGCCGGTGGCGGCATTTTGCTGCCGCTTTATCCTTGGCGACAAGCGGATGCAATTACGCGCCTGACTTTACAAAGCTTGTCTTTGTATCCCGCTTTAGCCGCGCAACTGATTAGCGATACCCAAAAAGATCCGGAATGGACACCCTGCGGTTTACTGATCACTAAAAATCCGGATATTACTGCGGCACTTGACTGGTGTAATGCCAACCATATCGCCTTTCAAACGCCGAATGCAGACTTTTTTAACGGTCTTGTGACCACACCGGATAATCCGCTTTGGTTATCCGAGATTGCCCAAGCCCGTAATCCCCGACTGGTTAAATCATTAATACAAGACCTGGTTAACAAGGGCGTAACGTTACTGGAGCATTGCGAGTTAACCGGTATTACCTTGACACAAAACCGGATTACCGGCATCAACACCACAACGGGATCGCTGTCGGTTAACCAGTTAATTATTTCTGCCGGTGCCTGGACGGGGCAATTATTCCAAACGCTTTTTCCTGAAATGCTGAATAATGCCCCGAAAATTGCCCCCGTTAAAGGCCAAATGTTGTTATTTGATGGCACGCCGGAACTATTGCGCACGATGGTACTGGACGGAGATCAATATCTGATTCCTCGCCGTGACGGAAAAATACTTGCAGGCAGTACGGTAGAGCAGGATAATTTTAATAAAAATACCACAACGGCCGCCAAAGACAGGCTGACGGAGTTTGCTTTAACATTAATGCCGGCACTTAAAAATGCCCCGCTGATTCATCATTGGGCAGGCTTAAGACCCGGCACTGAACATGGCATACCGTATATCGACAAACATCCTGAAATCAGTAACTTAAGTATTAATGCCGGCCACTTTAGAAATGGCTTGGTCATGGGCCCCGCCTCTGCGCAACTCATGGTCGACCTGATTTTAAATCGCCCCACAGCCGTAGCCCCTGAGCCTTATAAATTAAGCAGATTGATTGATTAACTCACCACGAAGACACGAAGAGCACGAAGAAAAACCAAAGTAAAAACTTCGTGCTCTTCGTGGTGAAATGCTTTAAGTAGGATGTACTCATCGATATGACATAGAACCCAATAAAATCGAGTATAAAAATCAGTCAATGGATGCTTTACGAATGCCATCCATGGCCACTGGATCCCGGCAGTCCATGCCGGGATGACGGCTTGAACGTTTTAAGCGTGTATAAGATTTGTGTTTATCGGTATTTTTTATTGTTTACTCACTATGATTCATAGTGAGTCATGAAATATCACTACGCAGTGTAGATACTAAACCTTACCTTTGGTTTTCTTCGTGCTCTTCGTGGTGAAATACTTTAAATTGATGCCTATAAAATCACACCATGCCAAGAAGATACGAAGCTTTTACCTTGGGTTTTTCTTCGTGTTCTTCGTGTCTTCGTGGTGAAATGCTTTAACTTGAGACCTATAAAATCAGACTATCTAACGGCAAACTTATGAACCTTTATCCTTTATTACGCCCGCTATTATTTTCACTTGACCCTGAAACAGCTCATGAGGTTACGCTTAAGCTGTTAAATGTTGCGCATGTTTCCCGTGTCGGGAAACTAATCTATCCGGTTATTAAGGATAAACCCGTCAAGGTGATGGGCTTAGCTTTTAAAAATCCTGTCGGCCTTGCCGCCGGCATGGATAAAAACGGTGATTATATTGCGGCACTGACGGCATTAGGTTTTGGTTTTATCGAAATCGGTACGGTGACACCGCGCCCCCAACCAGGCAATCCCAAGCCGCGTTTATTTAGGTTGCCTGAACATCAGGCGATTATCAATCGTATGGGCTTTAATAACTTAGGCATCGACCATTTACTTAAACAGGTAAAACAATGTCATTGCCCAGGCATTATAGGTATCAATATCGGAAAAAATTTCGACACTCCGATTGAAAATGCAGTGGACGATTATTTAATCGGTTTACGCAAGGCTTATACGTCGGCCAGTTATATTGCCATTAATATTTCTTCACCCAACACCAAAAACCTACGTCAATTACAGCAAGGCGAAGAAATAAAAGCCCTGATTGCCACTTTAAAAGAAGAGCAACTTAAGCTGCAAAAAGAGCACGGCAGCTATGTCCCTTTAGCCGTAAAAATTGCCCCC
>CAIUYS010000409.1 GCA_903903365.1 uncultured Methylococcaceae bacterium | reverse complement strand
GTGGCTGATAAGCCGCCGCTGCTATCACAGGTAAAAGTGGCTCCTTGCGAGGTGGTGGTGTTGTAGGTGTAGATTTTTCGATCGCCGAAAGCAGGAATAAGCCCAACAGCATCCCAGAGTTTGGCGCCGATGCTGCCAGCATCCAATATGCCATTGCTGTTGGTATCTTCGCCTGTATCAAGTATGCCGTTACCATTGACATCCTCACTTGCGCCAACAGAAAAGGCCGAAAAACTACCTGTCCAGTCGGCGCTGTCATACTTGGCTTGATAAATGACGGAGCCATTTTCCAATTTTGACGAGTTTGTGGCGACGGAAGATGATGAACCCACTTGACTGGATATGTCAGCAACAGCCTCATCAAGTGCTGCGGCCAGGGATTTTGAATCTCCGGCAAAATAAAATCTCCCCCCCCCCACAGTTGCTGCATCGCTTAATACCGATTGTGTTTGAAGATGGGGGTCGGCCAAGCCGATGGCGTAAGTGACTACATTGTTTTTGACATGGAATTCGGCTTTTTTGGCGGTGCCTAAAGTGGGACGCAAATCCATTTCGTATAAAGCTTGAGCCACATCGTCGAGATAATCGCTGCCGCCTGTTTCATAAATACGTCCGGCTTTAGTGCCGTTTTGACATTTTATATTATTCCATCCTCCAGAAAGGCTACATGCAGTACCGGTAGACTTAAGAGGAATTGGATTAGTAATATTTGTTACACCAGGAAGACCGATGGTATTGACTGTAGAATTGCATAAGTTTTTTGTTGCGCAATCACCTGTGTAATCCCGCAGTAATGGACTGATTTCCCGATCATAATTAGGAAGACCATCACTAATCAGTATCACGAAGCTTTTTTGGCAGTAGCCCAAAATAGGCTCCGCCAATGAGCTGACGCCTGTGGAATTTCGGATGGAGTGGCTTGTTGTGCCATTGGCTTTACTAAAAACACTGTCAACGCTTGCTGATGTTTTAGTGGTCGAGGGATGGAGTGTGAGATTGCCGGTTTCGCCGGTGGCAAAATAATGGCCAATGTCGCTTAGGGTTGTTGCAAGGGGTGTAGAGTCGCTGGCAGGGATACTGGAAACCTGGCTTTGGAGCGTCAAGGATTGAGCCAAATCAAGATCCCTGATTTCAGATAACAAAGTGCCGCCATCGGAGCCGTTATATCTGGACAAGCCCATTCTCACCGTTGCGTTAGCGACGGTGCTGGGTGTTAACGTTGTGATCAGATCTTTGGCGGCTTGTTTGGCAAGTGCGGTACGTGTAGTCGTGGATGTGACGGAAATTGAGGTTGACAAACTTCCGGGTGTGAAGACGGCATTGGGGCTGGTGAAATACCAGTTAAGTTGCTTGCCTGTGTAAGGCCCACCAGCCAATGTGGGGCCATTATAATAAGCTACGTCGTAATTGTTGCTGTTTTTGAAACATTTTTTATTACTAAAAGGAGTCTGGCTGTTTATACTGGAACATGAGGTGCTACTTGCACAAAATCGAGGTACACCGTCAGGCGTTACGATCATAGGGACAGGCGGAGTTACACCACCAGAAATAGGTGTTTTGCATGTATAGTTGAAGGTCGAAGGCGCGCCAGCGGGGGAAGTGACGGTGTTGGTAACCGTTACAGGTTCACCCATTGAACCGGAGCTATCTATCATTAACATGATATTCGGCTTGGCGGCTGAAATGCCGACGTATAGTGGTACTTGGGCAGGCGTAATGGCAAGTGCGGAATTGAATCCGCCATAGATAAAAAGACCCCAAACAATAATGAGGTGCAGGGTAATGGGTTGACTAAAAGTTTTCATAAGTTCACCTCAACTAATTTGGATTGTCTGGCGTCCATAAATAAATGCAACCTTATTACAGCCTGGTCACCAGACAACTTTGGTCGTTCTTGCTATTGACATATTTTATAAATAGATTGCAGGGTAACCACCGCATTATCAGTAGCGCCAGTGCCGCGAGCGATAATCTGATACCAGTTAACGGGAGGGTTAGCTGGTCCGAACTCTAAACTATTTAGGGGGTTGGGGCATGTCGATGGAGTGCTTGGTAAGTTTACAATAATATAGCGGGGGGCGGTGTGGACAGGACTTAAAGAACCCCCTGTATAGGTATTAACTGGATTTACTGTCCAAAAACTTGTCGTCAAAATTTCAGAAGCAGTCAGGATGGTTAGACTGACTAAATCAAAGCCCCCAGTACCAGCGGTAGTTTCTCCTGCACGTAAAGCTGTTTCGGCGGCCTGAAAGGCAAGGTTTTCATCTCGCTGGTTACCGGCCATTTTTTCTTCGAGCGAAGTGGTTTGTATGGCCGTGGCACCTATCAGAGTTAGCAGTAGCAGCATAATCAAACTGATTATCAGGACAGCCCCGCTCTTGCGATTGATGTTGATCATGACTTTCTCTAGGGGAGGCGATTTCGCAAGGCAATCGTCGTGGTAAAAACCCGTCTGATTTTGCGGTCAGTGACGGCGGGTGTTGATGTTGTTGTAGTTGTTATGTCATTGAAACTGTACGGCATTGGCTGGGTGGTCAAATTGTCATCAAGGGTGACTGCCAACAGGCTAATGCGGATACTGACGACGTTAGGCCACTCAGTGCTCGTGACATTATCCGCAGTGACATAATAATTGGCTGTTTTATCTGTACCAGTATCGACACCGTATAAAATCTGCATGTTTTCAATACCTTCGATTAAATCGTCAGTATTCTTTTTCAATACACCATTATTGATTCTGTAAGTGACCATTGAACTGGGATGTATGTAATAAGGGGGAGCTGTTGGTATTGCTGGTGGTGGTGGAGTAACAGAAACACGATCACCACAGGTTCCTGTGGGAATTTGAGAATATGCCCCTCTTAAAATGATGCTATCGGTATAAATAACATTGCCATTGCTATCAGTGTAATTGTCAACATCATTAGTGCCTGCTATGTCTACATTTGGAGTACTTGGGCTAAGGCAACCCCAATAGCCCGTCATCCGAATGTCACGCCCAATTAAATCCAGTGCAAGCCTACCGTTTTCCTGTAATCTGGATAAGTTTTCCTGCATCCGGTAGGTTTGTTTGCTGCCTATAAAAATCTGTAACACTCCGCCCAACAAAAACGCGCCTATCAATAAAGAAATCATGATTTCTATCAGGGACAAACCGGTTTGAAAGGATTTATTTTTCATAATGTAAAGCTCGTTATAAAGCTGGTGATATCAGAAACACCATCCGCATTGTCATCACGATTTTCAGTCCAACTGATAGTAATACTGTACACAACACCTGAAATTGTTATTGTTCCCGTTCCTCCATTGGGCAAAGCTGCACTGATTGCACTATTCCATTCAAAGAGATCATTTACTGCCATTTCTGCCGGACTGCATCCAGTTGTATTCTTACAATTAGCTATTGCCGCCGCCGTTCCTGACGTGTATGTGGCAGCTCCAGCGACATTGGCACGCATTCTGTCGGCCAAGTCATAAGCCAATTGGGTGGCCTGACTGCGATTATAGGCACTTTGATTGTTTTTAAGACTGGTGACTTGCAAGCCAGCCAAGCCCAATAAACCAATCGCCAGCACCACCATGGCTATGAGGACTTCGATTAGCGTAAATCCGGCGTTTTTGTTCATTATATTAATGCGAGGTAAATGGCGAATTAATACAAGAGTTAATTTCTGTTCCATCGTCTTTTTCAGGAATTCCATCCTTGTCGATATCGATTCCTATATGAGGTCTTCCTATAGAATTAACCGTGATAAGTTTTGATGTATTTGCTTCAGGGATGTTGTTATTATCGCTATTATCGCAGATAACAAAACTTCCATTGGCACTGATTCCTGAAGCTTGATAAGTTATACGATTTACATAAGTGCCTCTTAACGTGAAAGAAGGTGGTAGAGCGGCGTAAGTTCGAAGTAAGGTATCACTATTAGCGACATCTAGTGTTCCATCACCATCCAAATCAGTAAAAATAGTCCAACCACTTCTCCAATCACCACTGGTATCACTAATCCTTTTAATTGTAACTGGCTGCCCCCGTTTTATCGCCTCACTTCGCGCCAAATTTAAAGCCGTCACTAATTCATTGGCACAAGTCGTCAAGCGATTACTGGAAATAATGAAAGTAAAGCTGGGGATGGCAACACCTAACAGTATGCCGGCGATGGCGATGGTGACCATCAGCTCCATCAGGGTAAATCCTGAGCTGGATTCCAACTGGTTGTGCATGGTTTTTCGATACCCCCGTTGCTGTTGGGTTATGGCCATTACAGTAATGGTCAGCTGTCAGAGTTGATGTTAAAGCGGTTAGCCTGGCCAACTATTTCTTGCTTTGAGACGCTGTTATTACAATCGGTTGTGAATATTAATTAACTGCCGTACTACGCAGTTTATTTAAAAGATAACCCGGTATTGCCAACAAGGACGGTGATCTCGACTTAGATCGGCTGCGTGACGGGGTTTGCAACCCTGTCCCAAACGTTTTGGCATTGCCACTGCCGCATTGCTCAACGGGAAGCTGAAGCTTCCAAGTCTGCATTCCCAAGCTGGAGCTTGAGAATGACACAACATGGCAAATAATAATCCCCTTACTTAAATAGCTCAAGAGTTTAAATGATTACTTGCATTAAACACGCAAGTGGCAGCTTCATCTAACAAGATAACTCCACTGTATTTGAGTCTGATTCACTGATTCGACACAAAATTGCATCCCGAAGGTATACTGAAAGTACACCTAACCAAGGGGAAAAAGCCAGATGTCAGCCAAAATATAAACCAGCTTGCGCATTGATGCCGATAAGTTAACAGAAGCCAAACAAATACTATTCGGCATGGATTCACGCCAGGCTATCCTGCCTGTCGCCCTGCGTGTAAATGCAAATCTGTTCCAGACAGATTTGTGCCGAGATCCAAAGCACAAGGATGTCCTAATCGATAGCACCTGGTGCTTATCAAAATAGATTATAAAATCAGCGTATTGGATGCTTTACAAATGCCATCCATGGCAACTGGATTCCGGCAGTCCATTCCGGAATGACGGCTCTAGGACTTGTGTTAATATCAACTCATCATGGCGCGTGCTTAGATTTTTAATTATTCTCCCAAACATTTTGGCTCTGCTAAAGCCGCATTGCTCGACGGGAAGCTTGTGAACGAGAGTACTTCAGTTATCCAAGCCAACCATGGTTAACCGCTAACAGTAATAATGCACCTGCGAATACCCCCGCCAGAACATCATCAATCATGATGCCAAAGCCGCCGGAGACATGCTGATCCAGCCATTTAATTGGCCACGGCTTTAGAATATCAAAAAACCTGAACAGGATAAATCCGGCGATGATAGTTTGCCAGGTAAAGGGAACTAACCACATTGTTATCAAGTAACCGGCTATTTCGTCCCAAACGATGCCGCCAAAATCATGTTCGTTTAACTTTTCTGCCGCTTCTCCACAAATCCATATACCCACTACCGACACAAGCACGGTCAGGAAACTATAAATCAGAGTGTTGGTTTGTGCAAACAACCAGTAAACGGGAATGGCTGCCAGAGTACCCATCGTCCCCGGTGCTTTTTTAGCCAGTCCGGAGCCAAAACCAAAAGCCAGAAACAAGATGGGATCAGACAGAATTTGCCGGGGCGTGAGTTTATTTTTACCGTAGTTGGGTTTAAGAAAAATGCTCATAGCCTTTACTGTTAAAGAGTTGAATGGTGCCTGATTTATGTAAACGCAGACCTGGCGTGGCTTCAATGATGCCGATTTTTGTACAATTGATGGTTAGCTGTGCCGCTTTTTCGGGACTTAAGGTAAAACATAGTTCGTAGTCATCGCCTGCAGTCAACGGCATCGTCCAGTCTCCGGTATCATTGATATAAGCCAAGACCGCCTCAGACAGCGGCAACGCTTCCCAATCAAGACAAGCGCCGACATTGCTTTGCTCTAAAATGTGACCTAAATCACCCGCTAAACCATCGGATATATCAATGCAGGCATTGGCAAGACCCAGCAATGCCTGCCCTGCTTCAATTTGCGGATCAGGCTGGTTAAAACGTTTGTGTGCCGCCTGCGGATTTTTGCAGTGATAGCCTTGATTGATTTTTAATCCCAGTCCGGCATCACCTAAGAACCCCGTCAGATAAATAAAATCACCTGGTAAGGCGCTTGACCGTAGCAGCGCTTGACCTTTTGGAACCAAACCCATTGCCTGAACCGTTAGCGTTAAAGGGCCCGACGTGGTATCACCCCCAATCAAATCCACTGAATACCGCTCAGCCAGATTTAAAAAGCCTTTAGAAAAAGCCGTCAACCAAGTCTCATCGACAGTGGGTAGCGTTAACGCCAAGGTGACTGAAACCGGCTTTGCACCCATGCTGGCCAAATCACTTAAGTTAACCGCCAGTAATTTATGCCCCAGTTGTTCAGGATCAGTTCCCGCATAAAAATGGACATTTTCTACCATGGTATCGGTAGTAACCGCCAGTTCATAACCGATTGGAAATGACAATAACGCACAGTCATCGCCGATGCCTAGACGGGTTGATGGATTCTTTACTGATTGTCGGGTAAAGAAACGCTGAATGAGCGAAAATTCAGATAAAGGGGAGGCAGGTTCAAGGTTCAAGGTTCATTACAAATCAGCGTTAGGTTTAGGGGGCAAGCGTAGGCCGGAATAAGACCACCCAAGCCTGTCCTGAGCTTGTCGAAGGGCGTAACGAGAACAAGCATTTCCGGCCTACACGGTTTCTGGAACTCAATCTGGATGCCGGTTGGGGTTTGCAAACTCCGACTGAAGCGCTTGAAAACTTCAATAGTGTTTAAATACTTGAGTAACGGGGGTGCAAACCCAGTCACGCTTCAGTGTACGTGGAGAATAAAGCTTTTACTTTGGGCTTTGCGCCCTGCTCTTAATTTCTACGGTTCTTTTTTGCTGAGCCACTTTATCCAATATGCCGTTGACATATTTATGACTGCCATCAGCTCCAAAATACTTGGCCAGATTAATGCCTTCGTTTAAAACTACGCGATAAGGCATATCCAGTCGGTTGGTCAACTCGTAGACGCCAATTCTTAAAATAGCCCTTTCAACCGGGTCAATCATATCAACCGGACGGTCGACAAATTCAGTTAACGCCAGATCAATCTCTGCCAAATTTTTAGGGACGCCGTGAAAGAGTTCAGTGAAGTAACTTTTTTGAGCATCTTTCAGACGATCTTCTTCTATAAATTGGCGCTCAATTTCGACCAGACTTTGTCCTGTCATCTGCCATTGATACAATGCCTGGACAGCTGCTTTACGGGCATTAGTACGCGCTGAACTCATCAGGCTTCCAGATTATTAAACAAACTAACCATTTCGATGGCTGACATTGCCGCTTCCGCGCCCTTGTTACCTGCTTTGGTACCGGCACGCTCTATCGCCTGCTCAATTGAATCAACCGTTAATACGCCAAAACTGACCGGCACATTATATTGCAGGGAAACCTGCGCCAGACCTTTTACACATTCACCGGCAACATATTCAAAATGCGGGGTGCCACCACGAATCACTGCGCCTACTGCGATAATCGCATCATATTTTTTGGCGGCGGCTATGCGTTGTACTACCATGGGTAATTCAAACGCACCAGGGGCTTTAACCAGATGGATATTGGCTTTATCTGCACCGTGACGAACCAGTGCATCTATTGCACCGGCCTCTAACTGCTCAACAATAAAACTGTTAAAACGGGACGCTACAATGCAAAACTTACCGCCTTGTACCAATAAATTTCCTTCAAACATTTTTATTGCTGTCATTCTATTTCTCTACTTAAATTACAAAATTCTGTTGTTAATAATACTATTAAGGCAATACGCAGAAAATATCCCCCAGAACAAACCTAGTTCCCACGCTCCAGCGTGGGAATTCATTCGGCAACGCTCCAGCGTTGCGTGACGCGGAAGCGTCACTGTCGGCACTCCCACGCCGGAGCGTGAACGATAGGGTGGAAGTTTTTATTGCGAATTACCTAATCAGTGTTGCCGGATTAGATTACGCTAACCCAATCCTCTTTAAAAATGCCAAGTGTCTAGCGTTAAAAGACCCTGAGTTTTAAAAATAGTTTTTCAGCCCACATGCTCGGATACCTCCAAATCAAACCCGGATAAGCCAACATATTTTTTGTGGGTGCCCAGCACTTTCAATTTATGCACACCCAAGTCGGCCAAAATTCTTGAACCGGTTCCTGTCATGCGCCAATCCGCTGCCTCTTGGGCATTTGCGGTACTGGTGATGCCGTTATCTTCCAATTGATAGTGATGAATCAATTCCGCCAATGATTTATTGTCTTCGCTTTGTCTGATGATAACCAAAACGCCGCGACCTTCTTCAGCAATTTTTTGCATGGCCGTTCGAATTGAAACACTGGAATCACTTCGTTTGGATGAAAATACATCATCCAACAAATTACGTGCATGAACGCGCACTAAAACCGGTTCACCATCTGAAACCTGACCCATAACCAACGCCAGATGCAAGTTATTGTCGTTTTTGTCTTGATACGCATAGAGTCTAAACTCGCCAAATTCAGTAGGATACGCACATTCACTGATGCGCTCCAGCGTATTTTCATGCTGAATACGATAATGAATCAAATCAGCGATGGTACCCATTTTAAGATTGTGCTGCTGCGCAAAGATTTCCAAATCCGGTC
>CAIUYS010000408.1 GCA_903903365.1 uncultured Methylococcaceae bacterium | reverse complement strand
TGATCGTAACGGTGAATGTGATTGTACTTCAAAATTCGGCAAACCCGGCTTTATCCGGGTGCTCAGTAATAAATACCTGATGTATCCTGAATTCAGGGGCAACGGTGTTTTTGCAAATAGCGGTAATTTCACTGAAAACCCGCATATCGCGCTGCTAATGATAGATTTTACCAAGGATACCGTAGGCCTTCATGTTAATGGTAAAGTCAGAATTGTTACCAATGATGAGTTGCTGCAATTAGCCTACAAATTGCCTCAAGATGTTATTGAAGAAATTCATCAGGAAGGCAAAAAATGCCCTGAACGCTGGATGATGATAGAGGTTGAAGAAGCTTATATTCAATGTTCCAAGCATATTCCGTTGATGCAAAAGCTGGATAAAAAGATTGATTGGGGCACTGACAATATTGCCGCAAAAGGCGGCGACTATTTTCAATTGATGGCTATTCCACTTTATGATCGCTTGGGCGGGGATAAAGCCATGGAAGTCTGTGTGGATCTGTTTTATCAAAAAGTACTGAATGATGACTTGGTGAGTTCTTTTTTTAAAGATATTGATATGGTGAGTCAACGCCTGAAACAGAAATCATTTCTGGCAATGGCTTTTGGTGGCCCCTATCACTATTCCGATGCTGATCTTCGTGCCACACATAAACCCTTAATTGAAAAGTCGGGATTATCTGATGAACATTTTAACCGAATACTTGAGATTTTTAAGCAAACATTAACCGAGTTAAATATTTCTGCCAATGAACAACAGAGCGTAATGGAAATCCTTGAAAGTACCCGAGATGCTGTATTAAATCGATAAGCACACTGACTTAATCTTATTAAACAGGTCCCCCCTTAAGGAGCGATCATGATAAAAAAAGACACTTTTCAACTGGATGATAATACCTTCTGGAAAAAAGCTTTTTTCGCCAATCAAAAACGTGAGCCTCCATTACTACACACCCGACCTAACCTCACCAAGCAACATCACGAAAAAATCGGTGATGCTGGCGCACTTTGGTTAAAACTATTATTTCAGGGAAAGATCATCGCGCAAAATAATGACGATAAACTAAGCATCTACAAGTTGGGCGTCGTCGTTTATGAAATCCCGTTGCCGTTTCTGGAACAAAAAACGGTTATCGGCCGCCACCCGGATGCCGATTTACAACTGGAATCGCCAAAATTGGCGCTGTATCATGCCGCTATCCTCAACAAGAACGAAAAGTTCTACATTGAAAGCCTGGATGATAACAATGGCATTCTGATTAAAAACAAAAAGCTGAAACTCAAAACACCCGTTCCGATCCATGATGGAATGCAAATAGATATTCCTGGTTATCGACTGGAATTTTCTATGGCTAATACAACCGGTGCTATCGATGATGACTCATTTGAAGCGGATGAACTGGATGACATCCCCGATTTTTTCTATAAAACACCGCCGCCACCATCCAGTTCATTATTGACTAATCTGATCGAGGATCCACGTCATATAAAAACATGGGACGAAGGGATTATCCGGTTAAAAGTCACCGATATTATTGAAGAAACCCATGATTGCAAGACGTTCCGCTTGATGGGTGAAGAACCGCTGCTATTTCTTTATAAACCGGGACAATTTGTTACCTTTATCTTGATTATTAACGGACAGGAAATTAAGCGCTCCTACAGCATGTCCTCCAGCCCTTCAAGACCCTATTTGCTGGAAGTGACTATCAAAAGGATGCCAGGGGGACTGGTCTCAAACTGGCTTTGTGATCATGTCAAATTGGGTGATATCTTAACTATTAAAGGGCCCACAGGAAGATTTACCTGTTTCAATTATCCCGTTAAAAAAATGCTGTTTATTGCCGCAGGCAGTGGCATTACCCCTATTATTTCCATGAGTCGCTGGATTGCAGACACGGGTTCATGCGTAAATGTTAAATTACTGGCTTCATTTAAATCACCGCCAGACATTATATTTCGCAAGGAACTTGAAATGCTGTCCGCGCGTAACGCAAATTTTGATGTCGCAATAACTGTGACATCCGGATGGCGTGGTACGGAATTCTGTACAGGATTTACCGGACGGGTTAATCATCATTTACTGAATTTGTTTGTGCCGGATATACAAGAACGCGATATATTTTTGTGCGGACCGGAACCTTTTGCACATAATATAAAAAAAATATTACATGACCAGTGCTATGACATGTCGCACTTTCATACTGAAAGTTTCGGTTCGGGGCGTTCGGCACAAGCCTCGGGAAATATAGCCCAATCATTACCACTGAAAGGCACCTTACACAAAGTCACTTTTACCCAATCCGACAAAACCGTCGATACCGATGAACATATTACACTGTTGGAACTGGCCGAAGCACACGGCATTGAAATTGATTACAGTTGTCGCAGCGGTGTCTGTGGTGAATGTGAGGTCAAGTGTAAAGGCACTGTTAACATTAAGTCTTTTTGTGAAATTGATGCCAAAACCAGAAATGCCGGATTTGTCTACACCTGCTGTAGTACTGCTACCTCTGACCTTGAGCTTGATATTTAGTACTTAAACGAAAAATCCTATTTTAAAAAAACCTCAAATTCCGGGAATTTTTTCAGCAGAGAAAAGTCGCTCATTTCCTGATTTATTATCCATTATTATAAATATTAAATACTTAACAACTACTTGTTTTATATTAATAATGTTAAATTTTAGCACTAAATACCAAGCAACATGAATTCAAAATTGAAATTGTTTGCTTTCTAATATAAATTATCTCAACACCCACTGTAAATCACACAGAGTCTTGAATGTTAATTATAGGCTTAGGCAAAGTGACTTTTTCGAGCAGTAATGAGTCCTTGAAAGTTTCATATAGTCAGGCCTTGACAATATTATTAGCGACTGCCAGGTAGCGACCGCGAGAGTCAACGATGAGCTTTGCGTTTTCTTTAATTAGGCCATAATCGAACTTATCGTGATCGGTGGCTAGCAACACACAATCATATACGGATAAGTTTTCCGGAGTTAGCTGAACGCTAGTGAGATTAAAGCTATATTTGCGTATGACCGGAAAAACTGGAATATGGGGATCGCTATAGGCAATATATGCACCCAAATCTCGCAGTTTGTCCATGAGTATGACACTGGGCGATTCGCGCATGTCATCCACGTTTTTTTTGTAAGCGATGCCGAGCACCAAAATTTTGCTGCCATTGATCGCTTTTTTTGCCAAGTTCAATGCCGAAGCTACCTTGTCTACCACATAATCAGGCATGGAGGAATTGACTTCGCCGGCTAATTCAATAAAACGTGTATTAACACCATACTCCCTTGCTTTCCAGGTGAGGTAGAAAGGGTCAATTGGAATGCAATGTCCACCTAAACCCGGACCTGGGTAATAGGGTACAAATCCAAAGGGTTTGGTTGCAGCAGCGCGGATCACTTCATGGATATCGATGCCCATCTTGTCTGCAACAATTTTCATTTCGTTGACTAAGCCGATATTAACCGCTCTGTGGATGTTCTCAAGCAACTTGGTCAATTCAGCTGTCTGCGTAGAGCTTACCGGCACAACTTTGTCGATTACTTGCCCATACAATAAAAGCCCAGCCTCAAGACATGCCGGCGTGTGACCTCCGCAAACCTTGGGAATGGTTCGTGTGCTAAAGTTTGGATTACCCGGATCTTCGCGCTCTGGAGAGTAGACAAGGTAAATATCATGGCCAACCTTTAGTCCGCTGGATTCTATGCGAGGAAGTAGTTCTTCCTTCGTTGTGCCGGGATAAGTTGTACTTTCCAGCGAAAAAATCTGACCCGGACGAAGATAAGGAACCAGTGCATCAGTTGTATTCAGAATAAAACTAAGGTCTGGTTCACGATATTTGTTTAGTGGCGTTGGTACACAAATAATTAAGGCATCAACTTCTGTAGCGCGTGAAAAATCTGTTGTCGCCTCAAACCCTTTAGCGACAGCACTTAATATCGCTTGATGGGGGATATGTTCGATGTAACTCTGACCATTAAGTAACGAATCAACTTTACTCTGGTCAATATCGAACCCAATAACCTTATAATCCACTTCGGTGTAACGAAGCATGAGAGGCAGACCAACATAAC
>CAIUYS010000407.1 GCA_903903365.1 uncultured Methylococcaceae bacterium | reverse complement strand
TGTTGCTCTATAGCGGCAAGCATGGCAGGCAAGTCCAGATCAAACGACTCAGCTTGCAAAGGTATACCCAGATAAGTTAACCCCAAACAGTCACTCAGCTGTTTATACATGACAAAACCGGGAGCCGGTGCCAATACACTGGCAGTTGTCGGTAACGCCATTAACAGCAATTGAATGATTTCATCCGAGCCATTGCCAAGCAACACATCAAACTGGTCAGACAATTGATTCAACTGCCTGATAGTTTCAGTCAACTGACGGGCTTCAGGATCTGGATAACGGTTTATCGGACACTCTTTTAGCACCGCCAACCAGTCTGTTTTAATGTCATCAGGCCAGCTATACGGGTTCTCCATGGCATCCAGTTTAATTAAACCCTGCGCATCAGCTACTTTATAAGCCGCCATTGCCAGCACTTCTTTACGAAACACTGAAGAGATTGAAAAGGTCAAAGGTTCAAGGTTCAAGGTTTAAATCTCTAAGGTAAAGGTTCAAGGTGAAAGGTGAAAGGCGAAAGGCGAAAGGCGAAAGGCGAAAGACGAAGGGCGAAAGGTTCAAGTTCAAGGCGAAGGGCAAAGGGCAAAGGGCAAAGGGCAAAGGGCAAAGGGCAAAGGCAATTACTTGATTGTTTGCACCTTTAATTTAGCCTTTCGCCTTTCGCCTGCTTTTAACCTTTCGCCTGCTTTTAACCTTTTGCCTGCTCTTATCCTTTCGCCTGCTTTTCCCTGTATTCAGCCGATCGCGCGTGGGCTGTCAGACTCTCACCACGCGCCAGGATGGATGCCGTTTTACCCAAGGTATCTGCACCAACTTGTGAACAGTTAATTAAACTGGAGCGTTTTTGAAAATCATAAACGCCTAAGGGTGATGAAAAGCGTGCAGTACCGGACGTTGGTAAAACATGATTAGGTCCAGCGCAATAATCACCCAAGGCTTCAGGTGTGTAACGCCCCATAAAAATAGCGCCCGCATGACGAATGTGTTCACTTAATGCTTCGGGATTTTCAACAGACAATTCCAAATGTTCAGGTGCAATAAAGTTAGCGATATCGGCAGCCTGCTTTAAATTATCCACTTTAATTAATGCGCCTCGCGTTGATAACGATGCTTTAATGATCTCGGCACGTTCCATACCCGGCAATAAATTATTAATACTTTGCTCAACCGCTTTAAGATAGTCACCATCATCACTGATTAAAATGGCCTGCGCATTTTCATCATGCTCTGCCTGAGAGAACAAATCCATGGCAATCCAGTCAGGATTGGTTTTACCGTCACAGATAATCAAAATTTCGGATGGTCCGGCAATCATGTCAATCCCCACCTGCCCAAACACCAGTTTTTTGGCAGTCGCGACATAAATATTACCGGGACCGACAATTTTTGCGACCGCAGGAATAGTTTCAGTGCCATAAGCCAGCGCAGCAATGGCTTGCGCCCCACCGATAGTAAAGACCCGATCCACGCCCGCCAAAAATGCCGCAGCCAAAACCAGCGTATTGGTTTCACCCTGAGGCGTGGGCACCACCATAATCAACTCACTAACCCCCGCTACTTTTGCGGGAATCGCGTTCATTAACACGGACGAAGGGTAAGACGCCTTCCCGCCCGGCACATAAAGACCAACACGATCCAGCGGCGTCACTTTTTGCCCCAAAACCGTACCGTCAGCCTCGGTGTATTGCCAAGACTGTATTTTTTGATGCTCCGCATAAGCACGAATACGGTCAGCCGCTATTTGCAACGCTTGCGCCTGCTCGGGAGGCAATTGTTCCCACGCTGATTTAAGCGCTTCTTTGGACAATTCCAGCTCGTCCGCCTTGGTAATATTGCGCTGATCAAAACGGTTCGTGTAGTCAATAACCGCTTTATCACCGTTTTTACGGACATCCGCAATAATCGCCAATACCCGTTGCTGAATATCTAAATCGTCGGCTTCATCCCAAGCCAGAAGTTGCTTTAATTGCTGATCAAAATCAACGGCTGAAGCATCAAGTTTAGTGATCGTTAAACAAATCATGGACTTACCTATTTGCCAAGGTTTTTTCAAATTGAATCAGTAACGCAGAAATCGCTTCATGCTTCATTTTCATGGCCGCTTTATTAACCACCAGTCGGGAGCTTATATTCATAATAAGTTCACGCGGTTCAAGGTCGTTGGCTTTTAAGGTATTGCCGGTATCAACCAAATCCACAATACAATCAGCAAGACCGACTAACGGTGCAAGCTCCATTGAGCCATATAACTTAATAATCTCGGCCTGTATGCCTTTACTGGCAAAATAGCTTTGGGCAATTTTAACGTATTTAGTAGCCACACGAATGCGACCTCGATGTTCCGGGGCGTCCTTATGTGCCGCCGTCATCAACCGGCAACAGGCGATATTTAAATCCAGAGGTTCATACAAACTTTCAGCGCCATGCTCCAGCAGCACATCTTTGCCGGCAATCCCCAAATCCGCCGCGCCATATTCTACAAACGTTGGCACATCGGTGGCGCGAATAATCACCAACTGGACATCTTCGCGGGTAGTTGCGAGAATTAATTTGCGACAGGTTTTAGGGTCATCAATCGGCACAATGCCGGCTTCTGCCAACAAAGGCAACGCTTCTTCATAAATCCTACCCTTGGATACGGCAATAGTTAGCATTTTAAACCTTACCTTGAAACACGACGGATTGTCGCACCTATCTGAGAGAGTTTTTCTTCGATGTGATCGTAACCCCGGTCAATATGGTAAACACGATCAACCAGCGTACTGCCTTCGGCAACCAGGGCGGCTATCACCAGACTTGCTGACGCCCGTAAATCCGTTGACATGACCGGTGCGCCAGTCAGTTTTTTAACACCGGTGCAAATGGCGGTATTGGATTCCAGCTTAATGTCAGCGCCCATGCGTTGCAATTCTTGAACATGCATAAACCGGTTCTCAAAAATAGTTTCGGTAATAACACCTACGCCTTCGGCGATACAGTTCATGGCGATAAACTGGGCCTGCATATCAGTTGGAAAAGCGGGGTAAGGCGCAGTGCGAAGAGACACCGCTTTAGGTTTTTTGCCGTGCATATCCAACGCAATCCAGTCTTCACCGGTAGTAATTTCAGCGCCTGCCTCAACCAATTTTTCGAGAACAGCATCCAGAATATCAGGACGCGTGTTTTTAAGCTTAACTTTACCGCCCGTAATGGCCGCTGCAATCAGATAAGTGCCGGTTTCAATTCGGTCAGGAAGAATGTCATAGTGCAAATTATCTGCACCCAGTCTTTCAACCCCTTCAATCACCAGAACGTTAGTCCCTATACCGGAAATTTTTGCACCCATGGCATTAAGGAAATGAGCTAAATCAGTTACTTCAGGTTCTTTGGCTGCATTTTCAATAATGGTTGTTCCCTCAGCCAAAGTCGCTGCCATTAATAAATTTTCCGTACCGGTCACGGTGATTTGTTCAAGCAACAAACGACAGCCTTTTAGACGCCCCGCTTTTGCATGAATAAATCCCCCTTCGACCGTAATATCAGCACCCATTTTGATAAGACCATTGATATGAATATCAACAGGTCGTGTACCGATGGCACAACCGCCAGGCAATGACACATGCGCCTCACCAAACCTGGCCAACAAAGGCCCCAGTACCAATATCGAGGCACGCATGGTTCTTACCAATTCGTAAGGAGCCACATAACTCGTAATGGTGCTGCTATCCACTTCGATATTCATTTTTTCATCGACCACCAGGTGCACGCCCATTCGACCCAATAATTCCATGGTCGTAGTGATGTCATGCAAATGCGGAATGTTACCCACACTCACCGGCGTATGAGAAAGTAAAGTCGCAGCAAGAATGGGTAACGCAGCATTTTTAGCACCAGAGATGCGCAGCTCTCCAGAAAGTCGTGTGCCGCCGGTAATAATTAATTTATCCATAAGGGTACTTTAGTGGGTCTCTGTAAAAGGTAAGGGTTCAACATCTTGACCCCCTACAGTTTGCTCGGCAAAATGGCTTGTTTTATCAAAACCACTGAGCTTGGCAAGGTTGAGCAGTTGCTCGGGAATATTTTTAAACGTTATCTGGATTCTATGATGCCGCGTATATCTGATCCATTCAATCATTAACGCAAGACCCGCGCTATCTGTGCAAGCAACACGACACAGGTCAATAGTAATCGGCTTTGCGGCACTTAAAAACGCAAATGATTTTACCGTCTGCTTGTCAATGGTCGAAAAAGTTAAATCGCCATCGATAATAAAGTGCCCCGATCCCTGATCAATGATGCTCAGTTTTGTCACTTTTTTTCTTCCGCTGACTTAAACAAAAATTGACCCAAAGCTTTTTCAAGAATGATGGCTGAATTAGTGATATCAATTTTTCCATCATTCTGCAAATACACATCTGAACCGCCCGGCTCAAGATTGACGTACTGCTCACCTAACAAACCGGCGGTAAACACACTGGCGGTTGTATCATCCGGAAGCGTGTTGTACTTTGAATCAATGCTCATCTGAACGACTGATTCGTAGGTTTTTGGGTCAAAGCTAATTGAACTGACCTTGCCGATTTTGACGCCGGCAGCAGAAACCGGAGATTTAGGTTTTAGTCCGCCGGAGTTTTCAAAACGCGCGGTTATAGTATAACTATCCCCGTCAGTAAAAGAGCTTAAATTGCTGACCTGCAAAGCAAGAAAAAATAGTCCGACAATACCTGCCGCAACAAAAAGCCCGACAAACGTGTCCTGAGTACTGGTGTGCTGCATCTTAATGGTCTCCAAACATGAGTGCGGTCAGGATAAAATCCAAACCTAAAATACTAAAAGCGGAATTAACAACGGTACGCGTCGTCGCGCGACTAACGCCTTCCGAAGTGGGAATGGCATCGTAACCTTCAAACAAGGCTATCCAGGAGGCTACAAAACCAAATACGATACTTTTGATAACACCATTGATGATGTCATCCTTAAAATCTATACTGGCCTGCATTTGCGCCCAATAGGCACCTTCATCAACGCCTAACAAGCCGGAACCAATTATCTGCCCGCCAATAATACCTACGGCACTAAACAAGGCAGCCAGTAACGGCATTGATAACAAGCCGGCCAAAAAGCGCGGAGTAATAATGCGTTTAATCGGATCAACCGCCATCATTTCCATGCCTGATAGCTGCTCTGTCGCTTTCATCAGACCAATTTCCGCCGTTAAAGCAGAACCCGCCCTGCCCGCAAATAAAAGCGCCGAAACCACAGGACCCAATTCCCGCACTAAAGAAGCCGCCACCATCACACCGAGCGTTTCTTCTGCGCCAAAATCAGACAGCGTGTAATAACCCTGCAAACCCAAAACCATACCGACAAACAGCCCGGAAATGGTGATAATTAAAAAAGATAACACACCCACAGAATACAACTGATTAAGCAGTAATCTGGGACGAAGCAATACGCTGAGTGTGCCGGAAAGAGTCTGAAGCAAAAAGTAGGTTGCACGCCCCAACTTGGTAAAGCTGGTACGCGTACTTTTACCCAAATATTGTAGAAATTGAATCATTTTATAGTCTATTTACACAGTCAGCGTTGAGTTTGTGGTGTCTTGGCGATCTTAAAATCAGCTGATATAAGGCCCAAACCAGAAAGTACATAATTATTCAGTCCCCCTCTTTAACAAAGAGGGGTTAGGGGAGATTTTATTAGATAAATCCCCCTCAATCCCCCTTTTTCAAAGGGGGAGGTGAATACTTACAAAAGTACAGGTTACATTAACTTTTAATTAAACATTAATAACGTTTTCCGGATGACATCAAATCATCAACATAATCTTTTGCCGGGTAGTGAAAATGCACAGGGCCATCCGCCGCCCCGGTCATAAATTGTTGCACCCATTCGGAGTCGGATTGCTGAATTTCTTGGGGCGTACCCTGACCCACAATTTTGCCGCCTGATAACACATAAATATAATCAGCAATTGCTGCGGTATCATGCACATCATGAGAAACAATAATACTGGTCAAACCCAAAATATTGTTTAACGACTTGATCAGATGCACCAACACCCCCATGGAAATAGGGTCTTGTCCGGTAAACGGTTCATCGTACAGAATCATCATTGGATCCAGGGCAATGGCTCTCGCCAAGGCAACCCGCCGAGCCATGCCGCCGGAAAGTTCGTTGGGCATCAAATCACGAGCGCCTCTTAAACCTACCGCCTGTAACTTCATTAACACCAGCGTACGAATCATGGACTCAGGAAGATGCGTATGTTCACGTAACGGAAAAGCCACATTATCAAACACATTCATGTCCGTTAATAAAGCACCGCTTTGAAACAACATACCCAAGCGTTTACGCAGATTGTACAGCTCGGTTCGACGTAACTGATGGACATTTTGACCATCCACGGTAATTGAACCTTGTTCAGGAAACAACTGCCCGCCGATAAGTTTTAATAAAGTGGTTTTTCCGGTGCCGCTAGGCCCCATTATAGCCGTGATTTTACCGCGCTGAAAATCCAGCGAAATATCGTCAAATATTTTCTTGTTGCCACGAGAAAATGACAAATTACGAACAGAAACCAAACTGTCTTGAGAAGAAACCTTGTTATCCATGCGCAATTTAAAGGGTTATATCAATTTAAACCCGCTATTTTCTACGACTACTCCTTAAGAAGTCAATCTATTGTCGTTGTTATTCAAAAATGCCTGTCAATTTTAGTGGGCAGCCGCCATAAATACAGCCTTATCAAACGCCTTTGCAGATTTGTTAATATTAAGCAATAAGGAAACATCCTGTTGGGATGAAGCCAAAGATTGGCGGGTTCACGAAGCTCCAGCTCTCATCGTTATACACAAGTGTCTGTCGGAGTTTGGGAGCCTTTGCAACTCGTGGAGGTCAGGCTCTGCCTGACTGTCAGGCAAAGCCTGACCTCCATTGTAGG
>CAIUYS010000406.1 GCA_903903365.1 uncultured Methylococcaceae bacterium | reverse complement strand
GTGTTATATAAACCGCCATTTAAAGGCAAAACCAGTGTGCTCTGGATTGCTCCGGTGGTGTTTTTATTAATGGGTTTAATCGCGGTATTTGTTTTTATCCGACGTAAAAAAGCCGCTGCCATTTTGCATCCTGACGCAGGAACCTTGCAAAGGGATGTCGAAAAACAAAAAAAAATTCGCAGTTTGTTGGAAAAAGGTGACCGCCCTTGAATATGCTATTTTTATTGATTGTCAGTGTTCTGATATTAATCGCTTTTTTACTGATCTTGCCGCCGTTATGGCGTAAACAAACAGTTCAAGAGGCTGACCTTGATCAACGCAACATTACCATTGCGCAGCATCGTTTGGCTGAACTTAAAGAAAACAGATTGTCAGGTGGCTTAAGCCAAGAGCAATATGAGGAGCAGTTAGCGGATCTTGAGCAGGCCTTGAGTGATGATCTGGAAATAAAAAGCCATGTAACCGCCGCACAAAGTCAGGGCAGGTGGGTGATTTATGTCTTGGCTTTGGGTATCCCTTTGTTGGCAGGATCACTTTATTTTACGTTGGGTAATTATCAAGCCATCAGTCACAGCGCTGAAATGTCTGTCGATCCGGAGGCGCTCAAGCTTGCAGAAATCAACAAAATGGTTGGTGGTTTGGCCGAAAAGATGAAAGCCAATCCTGATGATGCCAAAGGTTGGTTAATGTTGGGTCGTTCTTATAAAGCCTTGGATCAATTTCCTAAGGCCGTTGATGCGTTTGCCAATGCCTATCGTTTGTTGGGTGATCAAGCCGAAGTCATGTTGCTCTATGCCGATGCCATTGCTTATGCCAATGATAAAAATCTGGCAGGAAAACCCACAGAATTGGTCTTTAAAGCCTTGGCACTGGAACCGGACAATATGAACGCCTTATGGCTGGGTGGCATGGCAAAAGCCCAACAAGGTGATCCTGCTACGGCGATCAAGTTATGGAAAAAACTGGAAACGTTATTGCCACCCAACTCTGAATCCTTGCAAGAAATACAAGACTTACTGGCTAAAATTGAAAGTACAGACGCGATTAATCGCGTCTCTACCCAACCTACCGATGTGGCGGCCGTTGCTCTTGAGGTGCAGGTCAGTTTGGCGCCGGAACTACAAAAATCGACCAGTCCTGGCGATACGGTTTTTGTTTATGCGCAAGCGCTATCCGGCCCTAAAATGCCCTTGGCCATCGTGCGTAAACAAGTGTCTGATTTGCCGTTATCAGTCAGTTTAAACGACACCATGGCAATGATGCCCACTATGAAATTATCCAATTTTTCTCAGGTTAAATTACTGGCGCGTATTTCAAAGTCGGGCAATGCCATGTCACAACCGGGTGATTTAATAGGCAGTATTGACTCAGTTACTTTGGCGGATAAAAAGAATCATGCAATAGTCATTAATGGATCAGTTAAATGATGGATCAATCGCTCAAGTTCGATCTGGCGCTGATCAATCGTTATGACAAGGCGGGGCCGCGCTATACCTCATACCCAACGGCATTGGAATTGCATGACGGCTTTACTGATGAAAACTATCGCCAACACATAGCCAAATCCAATGCGGCCGGTGGTCCGCTATCACTGTATTTTCACATTCCTTTTTGCGATACCGTGTGTTTTTATTGCGCCTGCAATAAAATCGTCACTAAAAACCGCAAACATGCAGAACCTTATCTGGTTAATCTGTATAAAGAAATTGCCCTGCAAGGTGAGCTGTTTGATTCCAATCGGGTGGTTAATCAGTTGCATTGGGGCGGTGGCACGCCGACTTTTTTAAGCTTTGAGCAAATGCAGAAATTAATGGCGGTAACCCGTCAGCATTTTTTGTTAAAAGATGATGACAGCGGTGAATATTCCATAGAAGTTGATCCCAGGGAAACCCATTCCCAAACCATCAAACAATTGCGTGAGCTGGGCTTTAACCGAATCAGTCTGGGTTTGCAGGATTTTGATCCGGCCGTACAAAAAGCCGTCAATCGTATTCAAAGCGAAGAACAAACTTTTAGTGTGTTAGAAGCGGCACGCGCCGAAGGCTTTCGCTCAACTAATATTGATTTAATCTATGGCTTGCCGCTGCAAACGGTCAACACCTTTGCCAAAACTCTGGATACCATACTGGCGGTCGCACCGGATCGCTTTTCTATTTTCAATTATGCCCACATGCCGAATCGGTTTAAAACCCAGCGGCAGATTAACGATGCCGACATGCCCAGTGCAGAAGTTAAGTTGGATATTTTACAAATGGTCGGGCAAAAACTGACGGAAGCCGGTTATGTTTATATCGGTATGGATCACTTTGCCAAACCGGATGATGAGCTGGCTATTGCCCAACGGGAAGGCAAGTTGTACCGAAATTTTCAGGGCTATTCAACCCATTCAGATTGTGACCTGATAGGTTTTGGCATTACTTCCATTGGCAGGGTTGGGGATGCGTACAGCCAGAATGTTAAAGAATTGGACGAGTACGACCGCCTGATTAGCCAAAACAAATTACCGGTTTTTAAAGGGGTTGAACTTGATGATGACGACAAGTTACGCCGCGCCGTAATTACTCAAACCATCTGCCATTTTGGCTTAACCTTTGCGACTATCGAGCAGGAATTTTCCATCAATTTTAGCGAGTATTTTGCAAAAGAACTTCAGGCATTGGAGCCTATGCAAGCCGATGGATTGTTAACCGTATCCGCAACTGGTATTCAAGTCTTACCGGCAGGCCGTTTATTGATACGTAATATCTGCATGGTTTTTGACAAGTACCTGGCGCAAAAACAACAGCATCAATTTTCAAAAGTTATTTAAAAACCCTTATGAATGATGACCGAATTATCGAACTTGAAATCAAAACCGCTTACCAAGAAGACTTGCTGCAGGAACTCAATAAAATAGTCGGCCAGCAACAGCAACAAATAGGTCGCTTGGAAGCAACGTGTCGATTACTTAACGAACGTATAAAAAGTATCTCTGTCGAGGGCAGTGGCGGGGGTGAAAATGTTGATGAAGTGCCGCCGCATTATTAAAATCGGTGTAAGTATTCAGTCCCCCTCTTTGAAAAAGAGGGGTTAGGGGAGATTTTTAAAATAAATCCCCCTCTGCTTTTTTTTAGTGGCATAGCAGATGTCTGGACTTTATACGTTTAGCTGATTATGATGCTTGTCGAGTCGTTTGTTTAGGCGGCGTTTATTTTAATAATCTGTCAATTTGTTAAAGGGGATTACCATGCTGGAAAATCAACAAAAAGCGCCGCTGTTTAGTTCACCCAATCAACTTAATCAACTGGTTAACTTGTCTGATTACGCTGATAAAAAAAATGTCGTTTTATATTTTTACCCTAAAGACGACACGCCGGGTTGCACCATAGAAGCGAATGATTTTACCAAGCTTGCTGAAGAGTTTGGCAAATACGATACCGTTGTGATTGGTGTCAGCAAAGACTCTTGTGAAAGTCATATTGATTTTATAAACAAATTTGGCTTAAAAATCGATTTACTGGCAGATACCAGTGGCGAGCATTGCGAAAGCTATGGTGTATGGCGGGAACGCGAAAAAAATGGTGTTAAAAGTATGGCTATCTTGCGCTCTACCTTTATCATTGATAAAAAAGGCACATTGGTTGATGTGGCTTATGGCGTAACACCGGATGGTCATGCACAGGAAGTTCTGGAAAAAGTAAAAAGTCTTTAAAGGTAACTACTTTATGGTTAAAAAATAGAACACGGATGACACGGATTTAACTGATAGACACGGGTAAGGGATTTTTCTTAATCTCATGAAATAATGCCGGTCGGGGTTTGCAACCCCGACCGAAACGTTTGAATACTTCAAGAGCTTTCAAAATGTAAGGTTTTGTTCTTCGTGTTCTTCGTGTTCTTGGTGTCTTCGTGGTGTTTTCTTATGGCTTGCATAATTTTTAGGAATACCAACATGATACCCGAGCAACGATTAGATTTAACGGGCAAGTCAGCGCTGGTTAGCGGCGCGGGAGTGGGCATTGGACGAGCCGTGGCATTGGCCTTGGGGCAGGCTGGTGCATTTATTGGTATCCACTACCATTCCAGTAAAGAAGGCGCTGAAAAATTGCTGGATGAATTATCGGCTTTACATATTAAAGCCATGTTATTACCCGCCGACTTGACTAAAGAAGATGAGGCCAACGCCATTGTTGATAAGTTGGTGGCAAAAACAGGTCGTTTGGATATTTTGGTCAATAACAGTGGTGGCCTGGTTAAGCGAGCCAAAATTGAAGAGTGCACGCTGGAAAACTGGAATAAATCGCTGGATCTTAACCTCACCAGTGCTTTTTTGTTAACCAAGCACGCCATTCCGCATCTTCGGGCAACCGGCAGTGGTCGTATCGTTAATGTGCTTTCACTTTCG
>CAIUYS010000405.1 GCA_903903365.1 uncultured Methylococcaceae bacterium | reverse complement strand
CTTATGGCTTGTTTGCTGTCGAGTCTTTTGCCATCAAGGATGTGACTTACGAGTTGGGAGTACGCGGTGAATGGCAGGGCATTGCCCCGGAAACAACCTATAGCAGTGTTTCCTACGTTCCGTTAAGCGGTTCGGTTTCGGCATTGTGGGATATTACCAAGCAGCATCAGCTGAGTCTGGCGGTAACCCAATCTCAACGGGCACCGCAAGTGCAGGAATTGTTTTCCGATGGTGTTCATGAGGCCACCATGAGCTATGAAAAAGGCGACGTAAACCTGCGCAAGGAAATTTCTTATAATCTGGATTTGGGTTATAAATTTAATACCGATTGGATGACCTCCGAGTTTAATCTTTTCCATAATTGGGTTAATGATTATATTTATCAGCAACAAGCCAGTTATGTGTTTAACGAAAGTACGGAGCTTCCTCTTGATCCTGGGCTCCCTTGCCCAGTGGGCGACGCTTGTTTGCCGGTATTGAAAAGTGCTCAAGCCAATGCCATTTTTAAGGGCTTTGAAGCCAAGACGATATTTCCGTTAATGCAAAACCGTTATGGCGCAGTGGATTTGACTTTATTTGGCGACTATACTCGTGGCTCGTTTGATCAAGGGGGCAATGTTCCTCGTATGCCGCCGTTGCGCTATGGTTTGCAATTGAGTTACGAGAAAAACGACTGGTCAACGGACGTAAGGCTGACGCGAGGCGAAGCGCAGACTTATGCCGGCGATAATCAATCCAACACACCGGGTTATTTGTTGCTGAATCTGGGCGCACAATATCAGGTGGCGAGTTTTCATGAATCCCAAGTGATGCTGTTTGCCGCCGGCAAAAATATGCTTAATGAAAATATACGCAATTCAACCTCGTATTTGCGTAATTTTTCACCCGATCCGGGTCGCAGTGCAGAAATTGGCATTCGAGTGAGTTACTAAAGTAAGTCGCTACAAATAATTTAAAAAGCATTTAACCACGAAGACACGAAGAACACGAAGTTTTTTCTTTGTGTTTTTCTTCGGCATGCCGGAGTTTGTACCACCCGTTCCGATTCATTTTTCAGACCGGATTGGACTAACCTATGTGTTCGCCCAATCGATAGAGGAAGACTTTTACAATGGAATTCTATAGCAAGCCATGCTCGGCAAATGAATAGGGTTCGCCGTCGCCAATAATAAAATGATCCAGTACGCGAATATCGAACAACGTTAGCGCCTGTTTAAGTTTATCGGTGATTTGTTTATCGGCTTGGCTGGGTTCGGTAATGCCGGATGGGTGATTATGGGCAAAAATTACGGCCGCTGCATTATGATACAGCGCTTGTTTGACGACTTCTCTGGGATAAACACTGGCGCCATCGATGGTTCCCCTGAATAATTCATCCAGTTTGATAACCCGATGCTGGTTATCCAGAAATAAACAGGCAAAGACTTCGTAACTATAACCGCGTAATTGGGCGCTGAGATAAGCTCGGGTAATTTCAGGGCTGGTTAAGGCACTGCCACGCTCAAGCACTTCTTTAAAATGGCGTTTGGCCATTTCCAGTACAGCCTGAAGTTGGGCATATTTGGCGCTCCCCAAACCGTGCGCCCTGCAAAAGTGTTCTTGGTCTGCATTCAGCAAGGCTTTTAAAGAACCAAAGTCATTAAGCAAGTCGCGGGCCAAATCCACCGCTGATTTACCCCGCACGCCCGTTCGTAAAAAAATAGCCAACAGCTCGGCATCGGTTAAGGCATCTGAACCCCGTTGTAACAATTTTTCTCTGGGCCTATCTTCCGCAGGCCAATCCTTAATAGCCATGAGACATTCCTTAAGCAAGTTAAGATAAGATAAGCCATCATAAAATAATTTGACGGCACTTACCATAAAAACGCTTTGTTTTTAGTGCTTACTGGTAGGGTGCGCATCGCGCACCTAAAGCCGCATCCACTAAATGGCTTTATTTGCACCACAATCTATTATTGTTTTCTATCTGTAGCCTATTGGGTTTTTTTCTGGCATGTTTATGGTGCGCCATGCGCACACTACTCAGCTAAACAAGGATTGCGACTTGGCGGATGTTATTAATTGCAAGCTGCCTTAAAGCCCCAAGTCGCTTAAACCCGGGTGATCGTCAGGACGGCAACCTTGCTGCCAGCGGAATTTGCGATCAGCTTCTTTAATCGGTAAATCGTTAATGCTTGCGTAGCGACATTTCATTAAACCGTACTGATTAAATTCCCAGTTTTCATTGCCGTAAGAACGAAACCATTCATCGCTGTTATTATGCCACTCATAGGCAAACCGGACGGCGATTCGATTGCCGTCAAAAGCCCAGAGTTCTTTGATTAGGCGGTAGTCGAGTTCTTTTGCCCATTTGCGGGTAAGAAATTCAATGATTTGCTCACGACCTATCAGAAACTCGGCACGGTTTCGCCACTGGTTATCGACCGTATAAGCCAAGGCGACACGTTGTGGATCTTGATTGTTCCAGCCATCTTCGGCCAGTCGAACCTTTTGGGTTGCCGTTTCACGGGTAAATGGCGGAAAGGGCGGGCGTGCTTCATGGCTTGTGTTCATTGCATACTCCTGAGTAATGTAAGATTGAGGGTCAACGATTGGATAAAAAACCTTAAAAGATTATCACCACGAAGACCCGAAGGACATGAAGAAAAACAAAATATTCGTGGTGAATAAAAACTGATTGATCGACTGCGGGTTATGAGTGGTTGCTTTTAGCGCTTCACCAATTCGGCAATCCCGTTGTTTTCCAGCATGGGTTGATCCAGTAAACGCGACAACCAGGCTTCTGCAGCCAACTTGTTGATTTTAAGTACACTGTCAGGAAAGAACCCAAGCACTATAATTAACAACGCGGGTACACACAACAAAGCCAGTTCACGCGGACGTAAATCCTGTATCTGATTAACAGCGGCTTGAGTGACAGGGCCGAAAAATGCCCGACGGGTAAATGACAGCATATAAGCTGCACTGAGCACAGCGCCCGCCAGTGCTGCAATACCGACACTGTGGTGAGCGGTTAAGGCACCAATAATTAATAATAATTCAGCGGGAAAACCGCTAGTACCGGGTACGCCGATACTAGCCAGTGCAAACAGAAAATAAAAACTGGTTAAACGTGGCATTACTTTAGCCAAGCCACCCAAGTGGATGGCTTCGGTACTGCCCAGTCGATGTTGAATAAAACCGGCAATCAGCATCAGGGAGTTGGAAATCAGGGTAAAATTAACAAGTTGAAAAATAGCGCCTTGAAGGCCTTGCATGGTTAACGAGGCGATACCGATTATCACCAAGCCAACGTGACTGATACTGGCGTAAGCCAGTAAGCGGCGTAAATTGGTTTGTTGCAAGGCAATCAATGCGCCATAGATAAGGGTAACCGCTCCTAAAATCCCCAAGGCCCAACTGTACTCAACCGCAGCAGAAGGCGCTAAAGGCAGGGTAAAGCGTAATATGCCGTAAACGCCGAGCTTTAGGCCAACTAAAAGGGCGGTTATTTGCGTAGGTCCTTCCATAGTAACGGTGGGCAACCAGGTATGAAAAGGTATTAAGGGCGCTTTAACGGCAAAACCTGATAGCAGCAGAAAAAATACAATCGCTTGCAAGTTATCCGGCAATGGCGTTTTCAAGAGCTCCGGCAAGCTGAAGGACAGATTCTGAGGAATGGCACCATCCATGGCAAAAGCGTGATTAACGGCCAGTATGATAATGGCAAATAATAACGGGATGCCGCCGAACAGCATGAACAGGGTATATTTCATTGCTGCGCTGCGCCGCATCGGACCTATGCCCCATAAGCCGATCAAAAAGAAGATTGGCGGCAAAGTCAATTCCCAGAATAAAAAAAACAGCACCGTATCCAGTGCCAAAAATACGCCGAGAGTGACGCTTTCCAACGCCAATAACAGGGCAAAATGAAATCGGTTCAGATGTTGTACCGAATTCCAGGAAGCCATAATCGCCATTAGCGTTAACAGCGCTGACATCGGCAAAAATAAGACCGAAATGCCATCGATACCAATCAAAAACTCAATATTCAGGCTGGGTATCCAGGCGTATTGTTCGACTAGTTGAAATAGGTTGCTTTCAGAGGTATTAAACAAGGCCAACACGATGAGTGTCAGGATTAGTTCAATACCGGCAAAAGCCAAGGCGATCTTTTTAGCTTGTTTTATATTGCAGGTAACGCCGGTTGTAATAGCTCCCAATAAAGGCCACAGAATAATAAGGCTTAGCAGCGGAAAACCGGCTTCATTCATGTTGTTTGTCCTTGATGTCGGTGTTGGAATCACCTTTGGTTCCCCTTTTGCAAGCGGGGGAGTTGGAATGAGTAGTGCAAGGCTGATCGTCTA
Organism: uncultured Methylococcaceae bacterium; assembly: GCA_903903365.1. Classification (GTDB taxonomy): domain Bacteria; phylum Pseudomonadota; class Gammaproteobacteria; order Methylococcales; family Methylomonadaceae; genus Methylobacter_C. Next base: position 12,129 of record CAIUYS010000405.1, on the reverse strand, counting down.
AAAGGGAGGGGAGGGGGATTTGCTTGCCATGCATGGGATAAAGCTCGCCTAGATCGGTCGCTTCCTGATCTATATAGTTCAACCACGGTGTTGTGTAAAAACCCGTAATAATCAGTAATGAACAAATTACTCCGGTGATAATGCGCTCTTTTCTAACCGGATGATGGCTGCTGCTGTAAGGTTGATGTACGCGTTTGGGGGTTGCTATAAATATCTGTTGAAAAGCCCGAAGCAGAAAAGCCGCAGCAAGCACATTACCCAATAATATTGCAATTGCCAGTAACCAACCGTCTTCTTCAATAACGCCTTCAATGAGTAAATGCGCTGCATCATAGCCTGGCGTACCTGGCATAACCATCGTGCTGAGTGCGGAGATTAAAAACAGTAAGGCGATGGCGGAATTGGTATCAAACAGCCCGCCCAGACGCGGGATAAAAGCAGTGCGCGTGCGTTCATAAATCAAACCCACACTAAACAACATGCCTGCTGTGGCAAGTCCATAAGCAATAGACAATAACAGGCTGCCCTCCAGACCGTATTCGTTAAAACAGAAAAGTCCAATAACCAGCATTCCTGTATGGCTAACGACAGCAAAGGCCAGCAACCGGCGGATATTAATTTGCATCAGGGCCAGTAACGCACCATAAAAAATACTGATCAGACTTAAGGTCAAGACAAATCCTGCCCATTGTTCAGCGACGCCTGGAACCAGTGGTAAAATAAAACGAATGACTGCATAAATGCCCAGTTTTAAGCCCACCATAAAAATGGCGCAGCTAGCCACAGTGCCTTGTTCCGCAAGTAGCGGCAGCCAGCCATGAAACGGAAATAACGGCATTCGAATGGCGAAACCAAATAACAGGAGTACAAAAATCAATACTTCGTCATGTAAATAAGCATTGTTTTGTTTTAGTGTTAGCCAGTCAAAGGTAAGTGCATGTTGAGAATCAATTAAACCAAAAGCCAGTAACATAAAGCCGGCCAGAGTCATTAGCAAGCCGCTCCCCCAGTATTGCAGAAACAGAGTGACGACCCAGCGTCTGTTTTGTCCGGTTCCGGCATGAGTGGTCAATAAAACGACCGGGATAATTTCCAGCATAGACCATAGCCAAAATTGCATCAGGTTAAGCGCTGCAAAAGCACCGATTAATATACCTTCATAACCCAGCAGGCAGGCAATGAACAGCCGATCCGTGACATGTCGGGTAATTAAGGTATAAACCAGAGCCAGCATGGTTAAAACAGCGGTTAATGGAATAAATAAAATATTCGCGCCATCAACACCGACAGTGTAACTGAACCAGCCAAAGTGAAGGTGTTCGGCCAAATGAATGCCCTGATTACCTGTATCGAAAATAGCCAACAAGTAAAGGCTGAGTAACACAGTCAACAGCGTTCCGGCAAAGCCAAAGCGCAGGGCAATAGTCGACGAGCGTGAGTACAGAATTGCGACCATGGCCGCAAGCGGAATCAGTGTCAATGTACTTAGCAGCGGGAAGGCCGCAGATTCTGACCAAGGGGTAACTGTAATATCCATTAAAGGTTAATCCACAATAAATCGATTGATAATGTTTTTGATAGTCTGTTTATAAGTGTTCCGAGCTTAATCGATGCCCCGCTGTGGATAATGATATGTACCATTAGTATTTTAAAATGCAATCAGCAAGGTTATTAATACAAACAGTACCAGATAACGCGGTCTTAAGATTAACTGCTCAAATTTATTGGCGGCGTGCCCCAGTTTTCGACCATGCATAATGGCGTCTTTGTTGATGCCGCGTAAAACAAAGCGGTCTTCAAACCCGTGCATGATAGCGGCAAACCATTCGGTGAGTTTGCCCGCCAGACCACTGCCCCGGGCAAATTGATCTGCGTCATTATCCAATCGGGCACCCAGTATTTTTTCTTCCCGTTGTGCCAGTGATGACAGGGTACGAATAGCGGGAGCAGGCATACCCATTATGTGATCAAGAATATGGTCGTCAAAATAGCTAAGATCGTGTGCCAGTCGTCGAAGCGGTCTTACCAAAGTCCAATCGGTTATTTGATCCAGCCAGAAACGCTGTAATGACGCAATGTAAGCCCAGCGCAGCCCGGCGATGAGCGGCGTAACCGGTTTTACTGGATTGCCCTGTACAGTGTGCATCAATGACGGTGCGGTTAAGAACAGATAGCAACGGACTACCGCATGGGCGCAAAGGTGCCAACTGGCCAGTTGCCAAAAGCCCAAGCCACAGGCCAGAAACATCAGGCCCAACTGACCTGACGTGGCAAAAACCAGCGAACTCTTTACATCCGTTTGGGTTAAGCCAACGATAAAGCTATAAACAGCGGTTATGCCGCCGACTCCTGCGAGTACCGTCATAGCAAATGGCGCTTGTTCAAAAACGGGTTGTAACACACAGACAAGATAAACACCGGCGTGGATCATAATCGCGCCATAAAATACGGCACTTGAGGGTGTTGGCCCTTCCATTGCTCGTGCCAACCAAGGTGTGAAGGGTAGTTGCGCTGATTTTGCAAATGCCGCCAGAGCAAAACACAGGGCAATTCCGGTCGCTTCACCTCTGCTGAGTTGCGCCGAAACGGCATTCAAATCGTTCCAGTTAATGCTGCCTGCCCACGTATAGCTTAATGCAATCCCCAGAATAAACCCTGTATCACCGATACGGTTAGTGACAAAAACCCGCGTGGCATTAATAGTCGCAGTTGGGCGCTGGAAGGCGAAGGCGATCAACAGGTAAGAACAGAGTCCGGCAATCTCCCAGCCGAAAAAAGTACTGACTGCATTGCCCGATAACACCAGTAACAGCATACTCGAAGCAAACAGGCTCAAAATAAAGAAAAAGCGGTGGAAGTCGGTTTCCCTGTGCATGTAATTGATCGAAAAACGCATGACGATAACTAACAGTATAGAAAACAAAGCGGCTAATCTGACATTAAACCCCGTGGTGATAAAATTTACCGGAATGCTTAAAGTATCACTGCTTAGCCATTGCCCTACATTCCATTGACCCGTGTTTTTGTTGAGCAAGTCAGCGCCCAGCAATACCAAGGCCAGCAGGCAGGACATGCTGATAGCCCAGATAGCGATAATTGCCGTTGTGCTTTCACTGGCTTCACCGCGAAGTGCGCCTGATAACTGACCGATGCCGATCAGTGCGGCCGCGATAAAGGGTAGTAAAGGGATTAGAACGACTAAGGCATCCATAATTCTAAAGCTCCTTTCCGCATTAATAGAGAGTTATTCACCACGAAGACACGAAGTTCACGAAGAAAAGCCAAGGTAAAAACGGTGTGTCTTCGTTGCTGATTAATTAATCTGTTTAAGTTTATCTCTATCATTCTAAAGCCCAAGCATTTCAGGCCTGTCCTGAGCCTGTCGAAGTGGTTGTTTAATCAACTTGGGTGGGACAGGCATTGTTTGATCTTGGTAACAATCCTGAGAATTGTCGCAGAGAGGCAGGTTTTTTTCTTCAGCTTGCCAGAGTACAAAACCTGTTCCACGCTCAAAAATAAAAATTTCACCGCTGTCCGGATCTTTGGTGCTTAAATGAAGCCAGCCACCGGCTATCAATTCTCGTAAACTTTCCTGGTCTGCATAAATACGTTCCAGTACCGATGTTTTTGCTTCTACCAACAGTTGCAGGCGCATTGCTTCATGGATTTCAATCATTTGCTGCGGCAGGCCTGTGCGTAAATCACTGCTGGCTCCTTCCATGACGCCAAAAAATCCGGTGACGTTATGCGGCACTTTAGAGCCACATCCAAAGTTTTCGTTATTAACGGTGGAAAAATAATATTCCAGATTAATACCTGCACCCACCGGCCCTACTGCCAGCAAAATGCCTTCAAGAATTTTCCCGTCAGGGTCTTGAGTGGGATCATAAGAAATTAAAAATACGCGCCGATCAAAAAACGCGCCCTGCGTCAGCGATCTTCTGCCGACCAATGCTGCTGCATTAGTTGCGTGTCCCAGTTCGGGTCTGGCTTGAGAGAAGTCGGCGGCGCGTTCCTGTATATGCGCCAAGGCCTGTTTGGGCGTTGGTTTGCGCGGTGCAGAAGCAAGTCGGCGACAGCGTTCGTGCGCCGACATCAGTTGAGCATGGCACAATGCCTGTTGTAATTTTCCCAGGCTGGGTTGTCGTTCTGTTGGCAAGTCGGTTAGATCGAACCAACTGATGGCTTCATTACAGGTATTGTGTTCGGCACCGATAAACCAGGTATCGGATGGGATAATGATGCCGCGTTCGATCAACAGTTTGCGTATTGCAGGACGATTGGCCATCGCTGCGAATACCCGGCCATTGGGGCCGCCATGACGGCCACTGCAAGCGCCGCAATCATAAGCCGCTAAATGCGGATTATTCTGGCTGATAGAGCCATGCCCCATCAACACGACTAATTCGGCAAAACCGTAAGTCAATCCTGTATTTCGCAGTAAACCGGCTACACGGTCGGCCTGTTCGTTATCAGTAAAGCCCGATTTGGGATGCTCTGGCGAAGCAACGGTCAGGTTATCCGCTGAGGTGAAGTTGAGTTGAGTTTTAACTGGTGGCGATAGGCGCTGTGTCACGTTTGACAGTAAAAGGTATTGAGCTTTTGGCAGCAGTGACTTTGCCAGCAGGTTCAGTAACGTTAGTGGTGCAATCACATCAATAACCGGATGCGATAATATCAGGTTACGATGCAGGCCATGATGCAGGCAATTGGCAAGCCACTGATTCAGTTTTCGTCCCCGTCTATGGCTGGCTAACACTTTATCATTGCCGGTACGCGGTACTTCTTTAACTTGATGGGCCGGTGTTACCACCACCGGACACAGTGCGGTCACTTTACTGTCATCCAGACCTTGGTAATTCATGGCGACGCCAAAAAATCCGGCCGCCCCCAGCGTTTCAATGGCGGGATTAAATTCTTCAAGATGGCGGCGAAAACCTTCTTCGCGGTCATCCATGCAGAATATAATCTGCGCGTCGGGACGTTTTTTGCGTTTAGCCCAACGACCACGATTATGATTGACACGCAATGCCAGAAAAAAGCTGTCCCGGTAATTGTTTTCGTAAGCATCAAGCCAAACTTTACTGCGCTCGGTGGTAGTAAACTCATCCAATAAGGTTAGCATCGCCAGACAATCTGTTTTTTGCAGAGCTTGCAGGTGTTCGGCATTAAGCCCCAAATGCTGACATAAACGAAACAAACGCCAACCACTGTTGTGTAGCGTAAGTCCTGCGTTGCTTTCAGATAGCGGACTGCGGTGCCAAGTTAAAATTAGCTCGGCAAGTTGTTGCCAATCAGCGCGGTCGCGTCGTTCGGGAGTCGCTTGAATGATTAATGATTCGGCCAATCGAGTCAGGTATTCCGGCAAATCGCCTTGGTACACACTTCTGCGCACCGTAAATTCTGGCAGGTTTTTACGAAAATAAGCGCGAAGTGAGCCAATTTTTGCTTTACACATCCAGATGTCCCGGCAGACTTGATTCAGCCATAACCTGTCCAATGTTAATCGAATGGCGAGATAATCGGTTAGTTTAGGTGACGCATCGTTCGTTGTCTGATAATCAGGATGGTGTTGACGCCAGTTAATAAGTCCTGACCAGCCGGGTAATTCAAGTGCCAGTCTACGCAGATAACCTGGCCATTTTGTTGGCGGTATTTCTAACTGAGTCAGTTGTAGAATAATGGCGTCGATGGCATTCTCAGGCAATTCGGACAGTATCTGTTGCCAGTCAGGCAGTTCATGAAAAAAAGGATTGGCATCATAGGGTAGTGTTGTACGCCAAGCAGCGTAAAGGCCTAAATGACTCCGTTCAGGTGTGTGCCACGCTGCAACGCCTTCGTCCATAACCGATGCACAGATGCGTATCAGTTGCGGGCGAACGGAGTCGAGGCTGTCAATTCCGCTTAAGGCGAGGATAAAGCCACGCAAGGTGATGCCATCGCCCACTTGGGATAATAATTCATCCAATGCTGTTGTGTCGTTACCCTGCAAATTATCCAGGGGTTGCGGCATGTCTTGATAGGTGGCCAGCCATTCTTCTGTTTGTTCTAGTGACAAATCAAGTAGCGTCTCGGGGTGCAACACGGTTTGTTTTAAATCAAGCCGGGTTAAGATGCTTTCCCAAAGCGGTTTGATAACCGTGTTTTGAGGGGTATCTTCTGCAAATAACTGATGTCGAACAGACTGCGGCACATCGGCTTGAACTGCATCCAAAGCTTTTAATTCTTCTATCTGCCAATTTAACTGGTTAATGGAAAGGCCGTTAAAGTCAAATAAGAGCGCAAGCGTATAAATATCTTTTCGCGTAATAATACGGTCATTTAAGGTGCAGACGGTATGGTCTGTTTGTAAATCCGGACACTTTGCCAGAGCCGCCGCCAAGTCACTGTCATTAATACGCCCTTGCTGATAAAAAAGGCGACTTTGTTTTTCAGGGAGATAAGCGCAAATACCGGTTAATGCTTCGAAAGTTGCCAGTGCCTCTTCAAACGGTAAATGCTGAAATCCATGCAAGGTATTGTGATGCACGAAATCAAGAATCGGCGCTTGACCCGGCAGCACATGATCCATAAGATTTAGCGCGGCTATGATTTGTTCGCGGTTATTTGCGTATTTTAAAGAGGATTCTTGCATGGTTAGTGGCTATAAAAGCCGTTGGCTGATTTGGTGGTTTATCTGCGTAATGGTAGGCGCTGATAACTCAATTAATGACGCAGGTAAAAGGCCAAATAATACAATACCGGTAACCAATAATCCCGCCGCTAAAATTTCTGAAGGTTTCAGGTCGGCAATGTGGTACATTTGGGGTTTTACCGTGCCTGTAAACAAAAGCCCGATAGTACGTATGGCATAAGCGGCACTAATCAAAATACTGATACTGAAAAACACCATTAAACCGCCCCATTGTTGAAAGCCGCCGATCATTGCATGTAGTTCGGCGATAAATCCAATCGAACCCGGCAGCCCCATTGCTGCCAGTAATGTTAGGGTCATGAGCAGGGCAAAGCGCGGCATTACCTGAACCAGTGAGCTGTAGTCCTGAATATTGCGGGTATGGGTGCGCTCATAAAGTAGACCCACTAGTAGAAATAGTGCGCCGGCAATCAGGCCGTGAGCCGTCATTTGCAAGACTGCGCCGGTCAATCCTGTTTCATTCAAGGTGGCAATACCTAATAAAACAATGCCCATGTGACTGACTGAAGAATAAGCAACCATGGCTTTAAGGTCACTTTGCCGCCAAGCCAGTAAGCCACCATAAAGCATTCCAAATAACGCCAGAAAAACCAGGAAGGGTTGTAAAATATGCGCTGCTTCCGGCAACATGGTGACTACTCGTATCAGGCCATAAGCCCCCATTTTTAGTAAAATGCCTGAAAGCAGAATACTGATGGGGCTCGGTGCTTCAACATGCGCTAACGGTAACCAGCCGTGCAGTGGAAAAATAGGCATTTTAACGCCAAAGCCACACAAAAAGCCAAGAAGTACTAAAACCTGCTCAAACCGGGGCATGTCTTGAGCGGCCTGATGCATAGTGGTCATTAAAGACCCGCTGTGTTGAAGGTCATACTGACTAATAGCCAGTAAACTAATGAGCATAAAAACCGAGCCGCCCATGGTGTAGAGTACAAAATTAAGACTGGCCGCATGCCTGCGTTTGCCGCCCCAGCGACCGATAAGAAAAAATAGCGGGATTAAAGTGACCTCCCAAAATATATAAAATAGCGCCCAATCCTGCGCCAGAAAAACGCCTAGCATGCCAAATTCAAGTAGCAGGATACAAATATGATAACCCTTAACGCTACTGGAAATTGTAAAAGAAGCCAGCAAGGCAATAGACGTAAGTAACGTTGCCAAAACCAGCATGGGCAAGGATAAGCCGTCAATTCCCAAGGCGTAAGCGCTGCCAAGGTCGGGATTAAGTGGAAAATACTCACTGAATTGTAGCGAGGCATTATGTGGGTCATACAAACTGACCAGCCCGCAACTTAGCAAAAATGCAAAGGCGGTTGTCATATTCGCAAGTGTGCGAATTGCTTGGGTATTCTGGCCGGGAATAAACGCCAGAAGTAAGACGCCGGCAGCCGGAGTCCAGAGCAGTAGGCTGAGAATCCCCATGAATTATGTGTTCCTTAAGGCTATCGTTATCGAGCCGTTTACAATGGTCTGCAATTATACGGTCAAGCCATTAATTGGCAAGCTTTAGAGCCTGAAACAAAAAAACAGTCTGTCTGGGAATCGGGTGTTTTACAAGCAAAAATCAGGATGATTGCAATAGCTTTAATTAGTTGATAATTACCAAGTCCTTTACTGCGAAATTAAATAGTACTATAATGGTACACAATTATTTGGAGCAGATATGTTACGGTTAAGTAAATTAACAGATTATGCAACAGTCATTTTAAGCTTTATGGCCAGAGATGATACACAGATGCATGCCGCTATGGAAATAGCCTCAGTAACCGGCATTGCTCTGCCCACGGTGAGTAAGATTCTTAAGCTGTTGGTCAACGCCAAGTTGCTGATTTCTACTCGCGGTGCCAAGGGCGGTTATACGTTAGCCAGAGCGCCCGAAAAAATTACCGTTGCTGCAGTTATTAGTGCTTTGGAAGGACCGATTGCGTTAACCGAATGCAGTATTTCCAAGCAGGGTTGCGAACAGGCAGTCGGTTGTGACATTCGCGGCAACTGGAGTTTAATTAATCAAGCCATTCATAATGCCTTAGAGTCAGTGACGTTGGCCGATATGATTAGGCCGGTTCTTTCGCAGGATTCAGCCTGGAAACAGGAAATCTTTATTCCCGTCGCCAGTTTATATCGTTAGATTTAGAGAGTTTTTTATGTCAGCAAGCGCACAAGAAATTAACACACTGATCAATCAGGAATACAAACAAGGTTTTGTGACTGAATTGGAAACCGATACCTTTCCGCCAGGATTGGATGAAGCAGTCATTCATAAGCTGTCGAAGGTCAAGAATGAACCTGAGTTTATGCTGGAGTACCGGTTAAAAGCCTTCCGGCATTGGCAAACCCTGAAATCGCCAGAGTGGGCATTTGTTAATTTTACTCCGATAGACTATCAAGCGATCAGTTATTACTCTGCGCCCAAGCGCAAGGAAGATGGCCCCAAAAGTCTGGATGAAATCGATCCGCAAATTCTGGAGGCTTATAAAAAGCTGGGTATTCCACTAGATGAGCAAGAGCGTTTGGCCGGTGTCGCGGTTGATGCTGTTTTTGATAGCGTATCGGTGGCAACGACTTTTAAAGGCAAGCTGAAAGATGCGGGGGTTATTTTTTGCCCTATTTCTGAAGCGTTGCGAGAGCATCCTGAGTTGATTAAGCAGTATCTGGGTTCAGTCGTACCGCATACCGATAATTATTTTGCCGCTTTAAATGCAGCGGTATTTACCGATGGGTCGTTTGTTTATATTCCCAAAGGCGTACGTTGTCCGATGGAGTTATCAACGTATTTCAGAATTAACGCCGCCAATACCGGACAATTTGAAAGAACCCTGATTATTGCCGATGAAGGTAGTCATGTCAGCTATCTTGAAGGCTGCACCGCGCCCATGCGTGATGAAAATCAGCTACATGCGGCGGTAGTTGAGTTGATAGCGATGAAAGATGCCGTTATCAAATATTCGACTGTGCAAAACTGGTATCCGGGTGATAAAAACGGCTTGGGCGGTATTTATAACTTTGTTACCAAACGCGCCGATTGTCGTGGCGATAATTCCAAGGTGTCCTGGACACAGGTGGAAACCGGTTCGGCGATTACCTGGAAATACCCCAGTTGTATTTTGACGGGTGATAATGCTGTCGGTGAATTTTATTCAGTGGCGCTGACCAATAATTATCAGCAAGCCGATACCGGCACCAAGATGATTCATATTGGTAAAAACACCCGCAGCACGATTGTGTCCAAGGGCATCTCGGCGGGTAAAGCACAAAACACCTATCGTGGTTTGGTCAAGGTTTTAAAAAGTGCTGAAAATGCCCGTAACTATACCCAGTGTGATTCCTTGCTGGTTGGTGACAAATGCGGAGCACATACGTTTCCTTATATAGAAGTCAAGCAGCCTTCAGCACAGGTTGAACATGAAGCGACCACTTCAAAAATCAGCGAAGATCAGTTGTTTTTTTGTCAGCAACGCGGACTTTCAGCAGAAGATGCGGTGTCGATGATTGTTAACGGTTTTTGTAAAGAAGTGTTTAAGGAACTGCCAATGGAATTTGCAGTAGAAGCACAAGCTTTGTTGGGATTGAGTTTGGAAGGTTCGGTGGGTTAGCTTCTAATTGGCCAGTTAAGGTTATCAATATGAAAAATTCGGTGAAGTTGCATAGCAATAAGGATGAATATCCAGGTTTTTTGCGTGGGGCCTTAATGTGGAGGGGTTCAGTAACGCCACGTATTTTAACGGGACTGCTGTTAATATCTTGTTATCCTTTGCTCTTAGTGCTGCTGGATTACTACTGGCTACCATTGCCACATATGGAGGTGACTCCATTTGAATATACCGGCGTTGTGCTTGGCTTGGTACTGGTGTTTAGAACTAATGCGGGTCATGAGCGTTGGTGGGAGGCGCGCAAGATATGGGGTGGTATCAATAATCAAAGCAGAAATCTCGTCATTGGCGCTTTAAATTATGGGCCTCAAGAAGGCGTTTGGCGTGAAGAGATGTTGAAATGGACAGTTACATTTTCTTCTGCGGTTAAAGAATCATTACGTAATGGCAATAACTTCGATAATTTACACGATTTACTAAGCGTGGAGGATATTGAGGCCCTAAATTCTGCTGTGCACAAGCCCTTGTTTGTTGCGAGTAAAATAGCTGCATTATTAGAAAAAGCCCGGTTTACGCACCAAATAGACGGGTTCACTTTTCAGATTTTGGAAGGACAGAGAATTCTACTGGTTGATTATATTGGCGGCTGTGAAAGAATTTTAAAAACCCCTATGCCATTAGTTTATGCAATTAAAACCCGACGATTTATTTTGATTTTTTTATTATTACTGCCTTTTTCTTTAATAGAAAAGGCGGGATTTAGTACGGTACTTGTTTTTTTTCTGGTCGCTTATCCATTACTGTCTTTGGATAGAATTGGTATTGAGTTACAAAATCCATTCGATACAAAAAATTTAAGCCATTTACCTCTACATACTATTTGCGACACTATAAAGCTTCAATGTTTGGCATTGTTTGAAAAGTCGCAAGTCCATTAAGCGTTATTAAATACAAGATAAATTAGGTAACCAACTATGCTCTACATAAAAAATCTTCACGTTAGTGTTGGCGATAAACCCATTCTTAAAGGCATTAATCTTGAAATAAAAGCAGGTGAAATCCACGCCATCATGGGGCCGAACGGTTCCGGTAAAAGCACCTTGTCTCATATATTGTCCGGCAAGGGTGGCTATACAGTGACGGGCGGCTCAGTGACTTATCAGGGCAAAGATTTATTGGAAATGCCTCCTGAAATCAGAGCGCGTGAAGGCGTATTTTTGGCGTTTCAATACCCGGTTGAAATTCCCGGTGTCAGTAACATTTATTTATTAAAAGCGGCGCTTAATTCTATTCGTAAGCATCACGGCCAGCCTGAAGTAGATGCGATGGACTTTTTAACGCTGGTTAAAGGCAAGATACGTTTACTGGAAATGGATGAGAAGTTTCTTTATCGCGCCGTGAATGAAGGTTTTTCCGGCGGTGAAAAGAAGCGTAATGAAATTCTGCAAATGGCTATTCTTGAGCCCAAGTTGTGCATTTTGGATGAAACCGATTCCGGTCTGGATATTGATGCCTTAAAAGTGGTTGCGGAAGGCGTTAATTCTTTACGTTCACCTGAGCGTTCTTTTGTGATGGTAACCCATTATCAACGCTTGCTGGATTACATTAAGCCGGACTTTGTTCATGTTTTGGCGAACGGTCAAATTGTTAAATCGGGCGGTGCTGAATTGGCATTGGAACTTGAAGAAAAAGGCTACAGTTGGCTTGAAGATATTCAGGCGGCAGCATAATGACGACGGCATTAGCAAGCCGTTATGCGGCAGAATATCAAACGCTGGCACCGGCCTTGCCAGGGCAAACATTGTCTTGGTTGACGGCGTTACGAGGTGATGCTTTAGAGCAATT
>CAIUYS010000404.1 GCA_903903365.1 uncultured Methylococcaceae bacterium | reverse complement strand
GTTGAATTAAAAATATCACCGCCCTCAAAGTTTATGAAAAACCAGATTTAACCTGTTAGCCCTTAACGTTTAAAAATGTTGGTTCTATGGCTATTTACCAAGGAACGACATGACTTATTCTCAACCCCCAGTTTACTAACTCCCAATAAAATCCATTTTGCCTATTTCAACACCGTTATGCCGCAAAATCGCATAAGCCATACTGATGTGAAAATAAAAATTAGGTAGCACAAAATAAAGCAGATAAGGTTGTCCGGCAAAGTGGGTCTCTTTATCATGCATTTTTAGGGTAATTGTGCGTTCTTCACTGCCATCAATTTGCGCTGCATTGACACTTTTTAAAAAGTTGATGGTTATGGCGATACGAACCTGCAAGTCTGAAAAAGTAGTTTCATCATCTTTATAGCTGGGTACTTCAATCCCGGAAAGGCGTGCAGCACAGCCTTTTACAACATCCGAAGCAATTTGCACCTGACGCGAAAGCGGATACATATCAGGTGCCAAACGTGCAGTGATAAATACGGACGGATCAATTTTTTTGGACTCGGCATGTGCGCTGGCTTTGTCGAGAATTTTTGAAAGATTTTCCAGTTGATGGACAAAGACCGGAATAGAGGCTTGGTACATTGAAATAGACATAGTCGGCTCCAAGTATGTAGGTTAAAAGGAATGATGCGTTACGTTATATTATATGGCATGCTTTTAAAACGGCTTAGGCAACTCGTAAAAAATCCCACCCTATCGTTCCTACGCTCCGGCGCTCATCGTTTACACAAGTATTCAAGTAACCGTCATACCCGCCGGGAAGCGGGTATCCAGTGCCAGGGATGGTAATTTTAAATACGTCCATGTAGCCTGGATTCCGGCAGTCCATGCCGGAATGACGAGCTTTGTGAAATTTGTGTATAACGATGAGCGCCGGAGCGTGGTAACTAAGCATATCTTGGTGATATTTTCTGCGTACTGTCTTAGGCTGTATAAGCTTCCATTTGATTAAAATTTAAATACCGATAAGTATCTTCCGCTGTTTCGCTGATTTGTTCGGCGTAGTGCATATATTCTTCAAAAGTGGGGATTTTACCCATAATTGAACACACAGCCGCCAGTTCGGCAGAAGATAGATAGACATTGGCACCATTACCCAGACGGTTAGGGAAGTTTCTTGTGGAGGTAGATACTACCGTAGAATTTTCTGCCACTCGTGCCTGATTGCCCATACATAAAGAACAACCCGGCATTTCCATTCTCGCGCCCGCTTTACCAAAGGTACTGTAATAACCTTCTTCGGTTAATTGGGTTTGATCCATTTTAGTAGGCGGTGCAACCCATAAGCGCGTAGGCAGTTCACCTTTCTGTTTCTCAAGCAACTTACCGGCGGCGCGGAAATGCCCAATGTTGGTCATACACGAACCCAAGAAAACCTCGTCAATCTTGGTTCCGGCGACAGCGGAAAGGGTTTTTATATCATCCGGATCATTAGGGCACGCCAACAGCGGTTCCTTGATGTCACTCATGTTAATTTCGATGATTTCAAAATATTCCGCATCAGCATCCGGTTCCAGTAACACCGGATTAGCCAGCCATTCTTTCATACTTTTAATGCGTAGCTCAAGGGTGCGAACATCGCCATAACCTTCAGAAATCATCCATTTCAGCAGGGTAATATTGGAATTTAGATATTCCCGTATCGGCGCTTCACTTAAACGAATCGTACAACCACCGGCCGAACGTTCCGCTGAAGCATCAGATAATTCAAACGCTTGCTCGACTTTTAGATTGGGCAAACCTTCAATTTCCAGAATACGTCCGGAAAACACATTTTTCTTGCCGGTTTTATCAATCGTCAGCAAACCACGCTGTATGGCAGCGTAGGGAATGGCATTGACCATATCACGCAGCGTAATACCTGGTTGCATTTCACCGGTAAAACGAACCAGTACCGATTCCGGCATATCCAGCGGCATCACGCCCGTAGCGGCTGCAAAAGCCACCAAACCCGAGCCGGCAGGAAAAGAAATACCCAAGGGAAAGCGGGTATGCGAATCACCGCCGGTGCCGACGGTATCAGGCAATAACATGCGGTTTAACCAGGAATGAATAATACCATCGCCAGGGCGCAAGGACACGCCGCCGCGATTCATTATAAAATCCGGCAGGGTATGTTGCATCACGACATCAACCGGCTTGGGGTAAGCGGCGGTATGACAGAAGGATTGCAACACCAGATCCGCTGAAAAACCTAAACAGGCCAAATCTTTTAATTCGTCACGGGTCATGGGGCCGGTCGTATCTTGCGAGCCAACCGTGGTCATGTGGGGTTCACAGTACGTATTGGGACGAACGCCGCTAACACCACAGGCTTTGCCCACAATTTTTTGCGCCAGGGTAAAACCTTTGCCGCTGTCTTTTTCATCAACCGGACGCAGGAACACAGTAGACGCCTCCAGACTCAAGGCTTTCCGTGCACGGTCAGTCAATCCCCGTCCGATAATTAACGGAATACGCCCGCCGGCGCGGACTTCATCAAGAATAACATCCGTTTTTAAGGCAAAGGTGCAGATCACTTCATCACTATCATGACGTTTAATAACGCCTTCATAGACATAAATATCAATCACATCCCCCATTGCCAGGTGAGTCACATCACATTCAAACGGTAAAGCGCCTGAATCTTCCATCGTGTTAAAGAAGATAGGTGCAATTTTGCTGCCGATACAAACACCGCCATCACGTTTATTGGGTATAAAGGGAATGTCATTACCGATAAACCATAATACGGAATTGGTTGCTGATTTGCGGGATGATCCTGTACCTACCACATCGCCCACATAAGCCACGGGAAAGCCTTTTGTTTGCAGTTCTTCAATTTGAAGTTCTGCATTGGTAATGCCTTCTCTTGGCATTTTTAACATGGCTTTGGCATGTAACGGAATATCCGGTCTGGACCATGCATCCGGTGCAGGCGACAAATCGTCAGTATTGGTTTCACCGGTAACTTTAAAAACGGTCACCGTCAATTTTTCGGGCGTGCGTGGTTTGCTGGTAAACCATTCTGCATCTGCCCAGGATTGAATCACTTGTTTGGCAAAGTCATTACCGGCATCGGCTTTTTCCTGAACATCATGAAACGCATCAAATACCAATAAGGTATGAGACAAACCTTTAACGGCAATCGGTGCCAGGGCAGGGTTGTCAAGCAAGTCTATCAAGGGGGTGATGTTATAACCGCCCAGCATGGTGCCCAATAATTCTGTCGCATCAGCAGCGGTTAAAATAGGTGAACTGACTTCACCTTTGGCAATGGCAGCCAGAAAGCCCGCTTTAATGTAAGCGGCTTCATCAACACCGGCAGGAACCCGATTAGCCAACAGATTAAGAATAAATTCTTCTTCGCCTTTGGGCGGATTTTTAAGCAAATCAACCAAAGCAGCCATTTGCCCTGCATCAAGTGGTTTAGGCACAACGCCTTCAGCGGCGCGTTCTTCAACATGTTTGCGGTATTGTTCTAGCATGACTAACTCCTTAGAGATTATTTAAAATGGGTAACTTGTAGGGTGAACAGGCTTTATTGAACGCCCCTAATCAACGATATAAAATCGAAAAAATGGCGATACATAGGCCTTGTGCGCATTAAAAATGTTCTCTTTAATCGTTGTCTTCACACGTGTGATAGTTTTTGATGAAAAATAAGTCTCCCCATTAAGACCCGAAAATACTACTCAGCCCATTAGTACAAGGACTGCAATAGGGTACTAAAATCAAAAAACCGGTTACCATGATAGCAAAATAATCTAACCGTGTTAAAAAATGAATGCCATACCGGTTAATCCGATTAACAAAACAGGGTTTTCATACAAAATTGTCTTAACAGCAAACGGCTTATGGTTTTATAAAAAACAAATGTGCCTGAGTAAATTTGAAAGAGTGGAATAGTTTATTTGTGAGCACGTCCTACCATGTAGATAATTACGATACCAGAGCAACCAAAGAGCAATTAGATCAAGTAAGCAAAAAGATTCGATTCAATTCACTATAGCTTGAGTACTCAGTAAATATATTTTTTATTTAAATCGCTGGTTAAGATTATTTTTTTATTGAAAATAAATATACAATACGTAAAAATACCTATGTAGACTAACTAAAAAAAAGCCTTATAGTGGGCGCATAGTGGATCTAAAACCTATCAATGGAGCTGATTTGTTTATGCTGAAATCTATTCTTTTTTCATCTGCGGCTCATTGGTATCCTTCCTCTGTCATGGCAGAGGGTGCCCGATGCGCTCACTACCAAAGAGCGATCCAATCAAAACTTAATTTAGCAACGGGGTAATAATTTTCATGATTTGTTCTTTTGAAAATTCACCCGGTTGTTGATGTATAATTTGTCCTTGTTGGTTAACTACAACGGTAAATGGGACGGCATCAACAATGTTGCCCAGTTGGTGAGCGAGGGCAATGCCGGTAACGTCACCTATTAAGATGGGGTAGTTGACTTTGGTTGAGGCGAGGTATTTTTCAACCGGCTCTTGGTCATCTATCGCGATGCCGATAAATTGCAGGCCTTTAGCGGCGTATTGTTCTTGCAGGGCAATAAATTCGGGCATTTCTTTAAGGCAGGGCGGGCACCAGGTTGCCCAGAAATTAATGACCCGTATTTTCCCCTGCCACTCTGAAATAGCATGTTGATTACCGGCTACATCGGGTAAGGAAAAATCAGGTAAGGGTATTGGCTTGGTTGCTTCTGTTGATGATAAAAAGCCCCGTGCCAAAATGCCGCCACCCAAAGCAAGCAGCGCTGCAATAAGTATCAGTCCTGGTAGTTTCATGATTTTACTCGTTGTAAAGTGTTGATAAAAGTTTCTGTATTTTGATAACCGATCACCCGATGAGCCGTTTTTTCGAGTTGGCTTGTGCCAAAAAATAAAATGGCAGGCGGCCCGATAAGGTTAAATTTTGCCATCAAGGCTTTGTCGTCATCAGAATCTTGAGTGACATCGACCTGCAATAACACAAAACCGGCAAGAGCCTGTTTCACTTTCGAGTCTGTAAAGGTATAAGCTTCCATTTCTTTACACGATATGCACCAGTCGGCATAAAAATCCAGCATCACCGTTTGATGATTGGCACTGGCTTGCTGAATTCTTGTTTCCAGAGCGGCTAAAGAGGCGACCCGTTCAAAAACAAGTCCCTGTTCAGAAGCTTGAGCCGTGCTTACCCCGATTCCTTGCAGCGGTTTTAACGGGTTGTTATTACCCATGCTAAAACCTATCAATAATAACAGGCCGTAGGCGAGCATCATTAAACCCAAACCTTTCCACAATTTACGCCAGCCGGAACTGTTGTCAGGCAACGGATCAATGGCGCTGAGATAAATGGCCGGAAGAATAAGCAGCATCGCCCACAACAGAATCGTGACGGAGGGCGGTAAAATACGGCTGAGCATCCAGACGGCAACGGCCAGCATAATAACCCCGAAAACAGCTTTGGTGGAATACAGCCAAGTGCCTGCTTTGGGCAGTAATTTGCCGGCAGATGCGCCTAATAATAATAACGGAACTCCCATACCCAAGCCCATGGCAAATAAGGCGCTGCCGCCCAAGACTGCACTGCCGCTTTGGCCAATAAAAATAAGTGCGCCAGCCAGTGGTGCGGCTACGCAGGGGCCGACAATCAATGAGGATAAGGATCCCATAATGGCAGCGCCCCAGAGTGAGCCGTCACGGTGTCTTTCGCTGGAGTTATGCAGTTTGGTTTTTAGCGAGTTGGGTAGCTCCAGTTCATAAAAGCCAAACATCGATAATGACAGGAGCACAAAAATGGCGCTAAACAGTCCAACAATCCAGGGTTGCTGAAAAGTGGTTTGCAAATTGCTGCCAAATAATGCGGCCAGTACGCCAAACACCGTGTAGGTAAAAGCGGAAGCGACTACATAACTTAAGGACAGAAAAAATGCCCTGGCGGTATTAATGTGGTTGCCATGGCCGACGATGATACCTGATAAAATTGGAATCATCGGGAAAATACAGGGCGTCATTGATAGTAATAGTCCAAATCCAAAAAAGGTAAGCAAGGTCATCGCCAGGCTGTCATGTTTTAAGGATTGCACAATCTGATCTTGTTCGGAGAGAGCGGGCGCTGATTGGTCTTTTGTTATCAGTGTTAGGTTTTGGGCGGCAGGGAGTTCCATATCGATTTTTTTAGTCATCGGCGGATAACATACACCGCGATCGGCACAGCCCTGGAATTTTGCCTGTAGAGTAATCGATTGCGCTGAACTGTTGGTGCGAACAAGGGGCAGATCAAAGCTTAGTTCGTTGTGAAAAGTTTCAACTTGTCCAAACGCTTCATCGTGCTTGGGTTCACCTCGGGGAATGGTGTAATTTCCCAAGGGGTTGCCAGTTGCGTTGGTTAATTCAAACTCTATTTTTTCACGATAAAGATAATAGCCTTTGGCGATCTCCCAGTTAACATGCAGTGTGTTGGCATCTTTGACGGTCGCAAAAAACTGGAAAGCCTGTTCGGCAGGTAACAATTCAGCAGTCGTTGAATTGAAATTTAATCCCGGAAGCTTTTTAACCAGAAGTTCAAGCGGATTGGCATTGGTAACCGGTGCCGTTACTGGCAGCGTAAGGTCGAATATTTTTTTCTGAGGCGGATAACAGATACCTCTATCGGCGCAGCCCTGATATTGCACTAATAGTTTTATGGAGGTGACTGGGGTTGCAGCGACAAAAGAGATCGGTATTTTTAGGCTGTTTCTGTAAATGACAACATCGCCAAAATTTTCATCGTGTTTGGTTTTACCCTCTGGAAAAACAGGCGTTACGGTAGGGATGGGTTCGGTTTTGGAGATAAGCTGGATTTTATTGCGATAAAGGTAATAACCTTCAGCAATATCCAAGGAAACTTCAAGTTGATTGGACGACACGGCTTTGGCAGAAATTTTAAAGGCCTGGTCGGGCGGCAAGAGCGCTTCGTCGGCCAGTAGAGCAGGCGACTGCGTAAGCAAGGTGATAAAACAGAGAAAAATTAGTTGTAAGTATGGCATGAATCAATCCAATGCAGGTATTCAGGTAAGCCGTTTTCAATAGGGACGGCAATTATTTCAGGAAGTTGGTAAGGGTGGTGCTTTTTAATGCTCGTTTCAATGGCTTGATAGCTGTTTTTAGGGGCTTTAATCAGTAATAAATGTTCTTGGGCGTATTCTAATTGTTCTTGCCAGAGATAGACCGAGGTAATGCAAGGTAAAATGTTGACACAAGCCACCAACTTGTCGATGACCAGTAAGCGGGCAATTTTTTCTGCGGTGTCTTT
>CAIUYS010000403.1 GCA_903903365.1 uncultured Methylococcaceae bacterium | reverse complement strand
GTATGTTTCATCCAGTTGGCATCATCGCGGTTAGGATAATCTTCTCGCGCATGTCCGCCACGGCTTTCATGCCGATTACCGGCTGCATTAATGGTTACACTGGCTTGACTGAGCAGGTTATCCAGCTCCAGGGTTTCAACCAGTTCGGTATTCCAAATCAGGGATTTATCTTTAACACCCACGTCGGCAAACGCTTGCGTGATGTCTGCCATGGCGGCTATGCCTTCATCCAAGGTCGATTGCGTTCTGAATACGGCCGCTTTGGTTTGCATGATTTTCTGCATGGCCAGACGAATATCCGAAGTGGTGCCGCTGCCGTTGGCATTACGAATTTTATCAAAGCGGGCTATTGCTTTATCGCAGGCGGTCTTGGCCAGTGGTTTTTGTGCAGTGCCCGGTTTAATCAGTTCGGCACAACGGATGGCGGCTGAACGCCCAAAAACCACTAAATCCAGTAAGGAGTTTGAACCCAATCGATTGGCACCGTGAACGGACACACACGCCGCCTCGCCGATAGCCATTAAACCGGTCACGACTTTATCGGGATTATCGCCATCCAGTGTTACGACTTCCGCTTTATAATTGGTGGGAATGCCACCCATGTTGTAATGCACTGTGGGTAAAACAGGAATAGGCTCTTTAGTGACATCGACACCGGCAAAAATTTTCGAGGTTTCAGAAATGCCGGGTAAGCGTTCGTTAATAATGGCAGGATCGAGATGTTCAATGTGCAAGTAAATATGATCTTTTAACGGGCCTACACCACGTCCTTCCTGAATTTCAATGGTCATGGCACGACTGACAACATCGCGTGACGCTAAATCTTTAGCGTGCGGCGCATATCTTTCCATGAAACGCTCACCTTCCGAATTAGTCAGATAACCGCCCTCACCTCTTACACCTTCGGTAATTAAACAGCCTGCACCATAAATTCCGGTCGGATGAAACTGGACAAATTCCATATCCTGTAACGGTAAACCCGCTCGTAAAACCATCGCATTGCCATCACCGGTGACGGTATGTGCGGACGTACAAGAGAAATAACTGCGTCCGTAACCGCCGGTTGCCAGAACGGTCACATGCGCTTTAAATAAATGTAGCGAGCCATCATCAAGGCACCAAGCCAGAACGCCACGACATTCATCATTTTCCATGATCAAATCAAGCACAATGTATTCAACAAAAAACTCGGCATTATGCTTTAAGGCTTGTTGATACAACGTATGCAATATCGCATGTCCGGTTTTATCAGCCGCCGCGCAGGTGCGTTGTGCGGTGCCTTCGCCGTAATGCGTGGTCATACCGCCAAAGGCACGTTGATAAATTTTGCCTTCGGGCGTTCTTGAAAAAGGTACGCCGTAATGTTCCAGTTCGATAACCGCTGCCATGGCTTCACGGCACATGTATTCAATGGCATCTTGATCACCCAACCAGTCAGAGCCTTTAACGGTATCGTACATGTGAAAACGCCAGTCATCTTCACCCATGTTGCCCAAAGCCGCGCTGATGCCGCCTTGCGCGGCAACAGTATGACTGCGGGTAGGAAAGACTTTAGTCAGACACGCTGTTTTTAAGCCTTTTTCGGCCATGCCAAAAGTAGCTCGAAGACCTGCACCGCCCGCACCGACGACAACCACGTCATAAGCATGCTCAATAATTTTATAATTTGCCGACATAAGTTACCCTATCAATAGTGTACGAAACACCGCAATCAACGCTGCCAGCACCAACAACAGAAAACCGAGGTTTACCGTCCAAACTGCAACAATTTTGACACCTTCAGCGGCAATATAATCTTCAATAACCACCTGCAAACCCAAGGCGGCGTGATAAAAAACCGCAAGCAACCAAGCGACCATACCCACCGTATTTAAAGGTGACGCCAACCAGGCAATCGTTTCTTGATAAGGCGCGTTTAAGCTTAAATCGAGGAAAATGATTATCCAAAAAGATAAGGGAATCAGCGCCACTGCGGTGACACGCTGCATCCACCAATGCGAAGTTCCTGTTTTTGCGGAACCCAATCCAACAGCCTTGGCTAAAGGCGATCTATATTTCATAAATAATCCTTAACTTAGACAAACAGGAAGGTAATGACGGTAAGCACTAATGAACTACCCAGCTCAATCATTGCGTAGCGATTTAGTGTATCGCGCTCAAAACTTTTACCGGCATCCCAGATTATATGACGCACACCGTGACATAAATGGAAAAAAAGTGCATAGATAAACCCCCAATAAATCACTTGCATTAATACTGGACGCATAAAATCCTGCATGGCGGTATAGGTGTTGGAACCGCCCGCAACAGCGTAGAGGACATAGACAATCAAGATCAATCCGACCGACAACAGCACGCCGGTCATGCGGTGCAAAATTGAGATGACGCCGGTTAATGGAAGTTTGTAGACTTGGAGATGTGGTGAAACAGGCCTGTTACTATTTATTGCCATCGTGTTATCCAGTGGTTGTTTTAATCAAAAATCAACGCAACGACCCTTTTTACCCAAATCGCCATGGCGAGTATGAATCAAATTTTTTTACTCCCCTATTTCTTCAATAAACGCTTGGGTAGAAGTATTATCGGGCATTGTCTGATCCGGTTGTACCGTACTCGTGTTAATAGTGTCTTCTATCATGTCTTTTTAAAAAACCATTTTACAATAATAACCTTTTATAGTTTCAGGTTTTATCACTTGGATATTATTCCTGCTCACTTTTCTCTCTATGAAATCAGAGAAGGCACAAGGTAGCAACCTTGTGCCGGTGAACTTTTTAACGTTTAATCACGCTCTTTTTGGGTTAT
>CAIUYS010000402.1 GCA_903903365.1 uncultured Methylococcaceae bacterium | reverse complement strand
TTTCACTATGAAAGAAGCTCATGCAATGGCTTGTCAATCCCGATGAGGAAATTCTCGACTGGAAAGCCGTGTGCGGGAAAACCGCACGCACGGTTTGGAGGGAGGGGAGGTTAATAGCCTTCCCTACCCCTATCAGATTAACATGCATAGTCAAAAGCTGAACCATGAGAGAGTATTCTTAATTTAGGTAACTCGTAATATAACGAAGCCCTCGCGTGTATGGCTTGCTCCTACAAAGTTGTGTACGAAGCGTTTGAAGGCTATAAAGTGAGGGCTTATTTATTGCGAGTTACTTAAATCCGGGCATTACCGCCCATGCAGGCAGACGGTATAACGGATGTTCAGAGAAGCATTGGTTCCTTTAATGCTTGTTATAACTGACTTTGCCTAAATCAAGTCTTAAAAACTTGAATATCAAGTTGCTTAATGTCCTGCGTGTGCAGGTGTTGATTGTTTTAAATCGGTTCTACGCAATATATAACGATCTGCAAGTTTGCCGGTGATACGGTTGCCATTGTCATCGAGCTGAATGAACATGTTTTCACCGACCAAATATTGCCGTGTAACTGTGCTGTTGCGTGGCGTTAAAACAAGGGTATTAGGTGTGTTGCCGGGTGCAAATTTGCCTTTTTCCACAATTTCTCTTTCTGACTTGCCAACGTATTGGGTAATCAAGATGTAAGTGTTGTTTTGGTTCAAAGCAAGCGATGTTTTAATGCCGTTGCAATCATCACAGGGTATAAAGCCGCGATAAACGCCTGGCCAATCCATGCTGTTTTCTACATGATGCGCATCATGATCTGTTGATTCGGTTTCAGCAAATACAGGGCTGTAAACCGAAAAAATAGCGATAAAAAGAAAAAAAGTCAGGGTTTGTTTAAGTGGTTTAAATGCTTGCATGGTTAATCCTTGGCAAAACGACGGGCACCCGTAAAGTACAATGGGTAAATTTAAAACAGCGAAGCACATAGTACGAGTTAAATTTGACTTGTCAAATTACAAATTTATTATCACTCGATTTAAGCAATCGGGTTACCTAAGCTGATGTGCATTTTTTAAGCGGGCTCACAACGTCTAACATTAGCAGTCCTTCGGTGCGCTTCATGGGGTCTAAAGTTGGATGAAATGTAAAAATAATTTTCCCGGTCAATACCGATAAAATGATTTCTTAATCCTGTCGCAATAACAACACAGGCGGTGTATTAGTTTGTTTATGCTCTGCTTAAATGGTTATCACTCACTCATAAGTACCCCACTATTTCACATTCAGGCTTGACAAAAAATTCTCATCATGGACACTAGAGCTGTTTTCATAACCCGAGAGTACCATTTCTTTGAACGATATGCCCCTTAGTATGCTGTTTGGCATACTTGCCTTTATGCTGATTCTGTCTGCTTTTTTTGCCGGATCAGAAACTTCTTTAATGTCCTTAAACCGTTATCGTTTAAGATATTTAGTTAAGCTTAAGCACCCTGGTGCGATAAAAATACATAAATTATTGCAAAGGCCGGATCGTTTTCTGGGTTTGATTTTACTGTTTAATAATTTTGTTAATAATTTTGCGGCATCCATAGCGACAGTTATCGCTATTAAATTTTACGCTAATGATGAATCCGCCATAGCGATAGCTATCGGAATTTTAACACTGGTTATGCTTATTTGCTCAGAGGTGACGCCCAAGACACTGGCGGCAATTAAGCCGGAACTGCTTGCTT
Source organism: uncultured Methylococcaceae bacterium (assembly GCA_903903365.1). GTDB lineage: Bacteria > Pseudomonadota > Gammaproteobacteria > Methylococcales > Methylomonadaceae > Methylobacter_C. The sequence continues at coordinate 3,188 of CAIUYS010000402.1, read as the reverse complement.
TTCCGGCGGCCTGGATTTATACCCCGTTACTGAAAATATTTTATCCAGTCGTTTGGGTGGTTAATTTATTTGTTAATTTATTACTGCGAATGGTGGGTGTTGATGTCAATAAAAGCAGTCATCACGGGCTGAACAAAGAAGAATTAAAAAGTATTATTACTGAAGCTGAAAGCTCAATTCCGGCACGTTATCAAAAAATGCTGCTGGGTATACTGGATCTTGAGTCTGCGACCGTTGAAGATATTATGACGCCCCGTAATGAAATTGTGGGTGTTGACCTTGAAGCGTCGATTGAAGATATCATTGAAAAAATTAAAGTCAGTCCGCACACCCAATTAGCCGTTTATAAAAAAAGCATAGATCGGGTCGTGGGCTTTTTACATTTAAGGAAGGTGCTTACACTGGTTAATCAGGCTGATTTTGATAAACAAGCCATCATAAATCTGCTGGCCCAGCCGTCATTCATTCCTGAAAATACCCCTGTGCATACTCAAATGCTCAGGTTTAAAAGTGAAAAAATTCGCATAGGTCTGGTTGTCGATGAATACGGTGATGTACAGGGATTGGTTACCTTGGACGACTTGTTGCAAGAAATAGTCGGCGAACTGATCACGGACGATGTGACCGCCAGAAAACAAAGCGACGGTAGTTATCTGGTTGATGCCACTATTACAGTTAGAGAATTAAACCGCGTTATGCAATGGTCTTTACCCACCCAAGGGCCAAAGACGCTTAACGGGCTTATTCTTGAATTTATGGAAACCATTCCCGAGCCGGGAACCAGTATCAAGCTGCACGGACATCCTTTGGAAATAATAAAAGGGGATGAACATGCGGTTAAACTGGTTAAGTTTTTATCCGGAAAAAAGGCTATTCAAGCCGGTGGTTTGTTTTAATTAAGCGATATTCCATGCTGCCAAGAATAGATTGTTGCCGCAGATTCACAGTCTGTAAAAAATTTAATCCGTGAATCTACCTAAAGTACCGCGATAGTCAGGGTCTGACTGGTTAAATAATTTATTGTTAATTTTATAACGCGTGTAAGATATTATGTGTCATTATTTTAATTTCTTGTAAAGATCAGGAAAAAGGTGATTTCCAATGATAAATAGTCTTCTGTTTGAGCGGCTTCAGTCGGATTTATGTTGCTATAAGCAATGCCTGACCAATAAGTTGCTGATCAATACAGTGGTTATTTTAAGCGGGATTACTTAAAGTCAAACCGTTAGACCCCAATAACAATCCTCAATCAAACACTTGATATTCGCTTCAGGCGATAATTCCAATACCCAGATGAAAAGAAAGATAGCTGTTCTATTAGTAGTTGCATTGCTCGTTGTTATTAATTTCAGTATTTGGAGTTATATCAATAACCCCTTGCAATTAGAGCCATGGACCAAGACCACGCTGGGGGTTACCTACGACCCCATGCGCAAGGAAGATACGCAAAATGGTACGACCTACCCCAGTGAAGCCGACATGGATAATGATCTGGCTTTATTGTCCGATAAGGTTCATGCCATCCGAACTTACAGCGTACTTAAAGGCCAAGACAAGATTCCTGCACTTGCGGCCAAGCATAATTTAAATACAACCTTAGGCGCTTGGATTGATGGTGATCTGGAAAAAAATCGTCAGGAAATCGAAACCTTAATTGAGGTGGGCCGCCAGGATAATCCTAAAATTATTCGGCTGATGGTGGGCAACGAAGTCTTGTTGCGTGCTGATATTCCAAAAGCGGCTTTAATCGATTATATCCGGGAAGTTAAAAAAAGCAGCTGGCGCCCTGTGAGTACCTCAGAAACATGGGATGTCTGGTTGAAAAACCCGGATCTGGTTGCCGAAGTTGATTTTATAGCGGTGCATATTTTACCTTATTGGGAAGGCATTGCCGCAGATGACGCCGTTGATTATGTTTTTGATCGTTTCCATGCCGTTCAGCAAGCTTACCCCAATAAACCGATTATTATCACTGAGGTCGGCTGGCCTTCAGATGGTCAACCATTTAAACATGCGGAAGCCTCAATATCCAATCAGGCAAAATTCCTGCGTGAATTTCTTAATCGGGCCGATACTGAAAAAGTCACTTATTATATTGTCGAAGCCTTTGATCAACCGTGGAAAAAGTCTATAGAAGGTTCAGCGGGTGCTTATTGGGGCATCTTTAACGCAGATCGACAACCTAAATACCCGATGGATGCAGATGTTTTGACCTTGCCGAGCTGGAAAAACTGGGCGACTGGCGCGGCTGGTTTTAGTGTGGTGCTAATGGGTTTTTTCTTATTTACCCGAAGCACCTTAAAGCTTCCTGGTATATTGTTTTTTGGCGTGTGTGCCAATCTTGCGGTTTCGGTGATTTTTTGGTCCGCCTCCATTGGTGCCCAGCAATACCAAACCAATCTCAGTATGCTATTTTTTGGCGTTATGTTGTTGATGCAGATAATGGCGGTTGTTATCTTGCTGATAGAAAGTCTTGAAATTGCAGAAGTGATCTGGCATAAAAATACAGTCAGAACCTTTCAGCCCCTAAAACCCTCGGCTGAGTTTAAATATCCCAAAGTTTCACTGCATTTGCCCATCCATAATGAACCACCCATGATGGTGCGTAAAACACTTGAGGCTTTGGCGAAAGTAGATTATCCCAATCTTGAAGTGTTGGTGATGGACAATAACACCAAAGATCCTGCGGTATGGGAGCCGGTGCGTGATGATTGTGAACGGCTGGGGCCTATGTTCCGGTTTTTCCATCTGGAAAACTGGCCAGGCTTTAAGGCAGGTGCCATCAATCATGCACTTGAACAAACGGCCAGCGATGCAGAAATTATTGCGGTCATTGACAGTGACTATATTTTATCGCCCGATTGGCTTAATAGTATGGTGCCGTATTTTGATAATGAAAACGTCGGCTTTGTGCAGTCGCCGCAGGATTATCGTGACCGCGATCAAAGTTCGTTTAAATCTTTTTGTTACTGGGAATATGCCGGCTTTTTTAATATCGGCATGGTGCAAAGAAACGAATACAACGCCATTATTCAGCATGGCACGATGACCATGATTAGAAAATCCGCTTTATTGGAAGTGGGTAACTGGGCAGAATGGTGTATTTGTGAAGACAGCGAGCTGGGTTTGCGTTTGTATGAAGCTGGCTATGATTCTGTTTATGTGAAGGATTCGTTTGGTAAAGGCTT
>CAIUYS010000401.1 GCA_903903365.1 uncultured Methylococcaceae bacterium | reverse complement strand
TTTTTCACCTTCAGGCTATTAATTCCATTCGCTTTAATGGGTTTTGCAAGTGCCTCATTAATTTTAGATTGCGCTATTGAATTAGAAAACAAAAAAAACCAACCTAGCCAACTTACTAGGGACATTGAACCTCAAGAAGCCTCCCCTTTAGAAATATCTGTAAAAAAGCTCGCTATTGCCGTTCAAGCAATGACTGAAAGCCAGATAACTACCTCTGTAAATTTAATTAGTCCTGCTATAAAGCCTGATAACAATATAAAACTTGCTGATTTAATTGATAATTTCATTACATTCAAGAAAGATGATGTAACTACTGGAACACTCGCATCCATCAAAAGTAAATTGCTTATGTTTTTAGGCATTACAAATGAATTCAGTCAAAATAAAGACTTACTTAGCTGAGAATTAACTGCAGAACTAGTTAGAAATTATAGAGACACACTTAAGAAAATCCCATCAAGAAGAAATGGTTTTAAGGATGGAACAACATTTAAAGAAATGATGGAGTCAGGATATCCGCCCATTTCAAACAAAACATTTAAAGATACAACTTCTATAGTGGCCCCCATTGTCCAGACATATAATGCTTTAGTTTAAGATAGAGTCCTGTTTACCTCCCAACTGAATGGCGCTGTCCCATATTTGTTAGGCATGAACCGATGTTTCTATCGATCCATACTTATCTATAATTTTTGCACCCCCTCCTATAGCGGTTTGATAAACCCTATCAGGCGTTTTATAGCCTAATGATTGATGGTAGCGCTCTTGGTTATAAAACACGAAGTAGTCGGTCAACCCCATTAACAATGCTTTGTACAGTATCATGCTGCTTCAAATAGACCTCTTCATATTTAACTGTTCTCCATAGCCGTTCGACAAAAATATTGTCCAGTGCTCGGCCACGACCATCCATACTTATCGTGACGTCATTATTGATCAATTCGCCAGTGAAAGCATCACTGGTAAATTGCGAACCTTGGTCGCTATTAAAGATCTCTGGTGTCCCGTAAGTCTTGATAGCCTCTTCCAAACAGTTCACACAAAACCCAGCATCCATAGTGTTTGATAAACGCCATGACAATATTTTTCGACTATACCAATCAATGATGGCCACTAAGTAAACGAAGCCTCGTGGTAAGCGGATATACGTGCTGTCTGTACTCCATACCTGATTGGGACGAATGATATCAACGCCTCTTAACAGATAAGGATAAATCTTGTGTTGTGGATGCGCTTTATTGGTGTTCGGGCCAGGAGCCATGCCGGCTAAACCTAATGTTTGCATCAAACGCTGAACTCGCTTTCGATTAACTTGATACCCTTGTGCACCCAAGTATTGAGTCATTCGCCTCGATCCAAAAAAAGGATGTCGAGTATACTTTTCATCAAGTAACTGTAGCAATTCGGACTCATCTTTATCAACCGCTTTTAACAGACGTTTGTTCTGCGCATACACGACAGAACGGGTGACATGGAGTAGCTTACATTGCCCGGTGATCGTGAGTTCAGCAACTGGCTTTATCCATGATTGCCGCTCTTTTAAAGGCTGATTCCAGACTTTTTTTTAAGCCAATCCAGTTCCATGTTTAATTGCCCAATTTTTGCATACAGCCGATCTGGATCGCTTTGCTCATTAGTTGGTTTTGGCCCCCGTTTACCTTCAAATAGACTACCGGCATTATCCATCAATTCCTTTTTCCATTGATTCACTTGGGTTGGATGTACGCCGAATTCCTGTGCAATCTCATTGATGGTTTTCAAACCTTTAACCGCTACTAATGCAACCTTGGCTTTTTGTGTACCGGTAAATACCTTACGCTTACTCTCGCTCATTTTCTGACCTTTTTCACGACAGGGTATATCTTAATCTATTGTCCGGTTTTTGGGGGCCACTATATTCCTTGGTAGTTCAGTTCTTACTATGGCCAGAGAATGAAGGTTATTCAGTTGAAAATAACTTAAGTAATATCTTTAAATCCATTGCCAGAAAAAGCAAAGCCACTGCATTAAAACGTCTTAATTTTAACGAAATACAACTTATTGCATTATTTGAATCTGAACAATATAAAAATGGACTTTTCAAAAAACCATCAGAATATTGGGCACCACTTATAGGTTTATTTACTGG
>CAIUYS010000400.1 GCA_903903365.1 uncultured Methylococcaceae bacterium | reverse complement strand
GATTAAAAGCACCGCTGGCTGTTTGTAATGAAGATCATCGTTTTATGATGGCCGAACAGTTATGGGAAATAGATGCAAAACCTTCTGCTATTATTCTTGAACCCGTGGGTAAGAACACCGCACCTGCTGTGGCTATGGCAGCTTTAACAGCGGCATCCGGGGATGATATATTGTTGGTATTGCCAGCGGATCATGTTATATCAAATCTGGACGCTTTTCATGAGGCCGTTGTTCAGGCAAAAGAGTTGGCAGCGCAGGGGTTTTTGGTTACTTTTGGTATAGTGCCTACCGAGCCTGAAACAGGATACGGCTATATCAAACGTGATACTTTACAGCATGGATCTGCTTTTGGTGTAGCGGCCTTTGTTGAAAAACCGGATACAGAAACGGCCAAAGATTATCTCCAAAGTGGTGATTATTATTGGAATAGTGGCATGTTCGCGTTTAAGGTCAACATTTTTCTGAGTGAATTGGAAAAATTTAATCCGGAGATGTTGGCTTGTTGCAAACAAGCACTTAATGCGGCAAAAGTTGATCTGGATTTTGTACGGCTGGATAAAGAGATATTTTCTACCTGTCCGGCTGATTCTATCGATTATGCGGTTATGGAGAAAACAGATAAGGCTGTTGTAATTCCACTGGATGCCGGTTGGAATGATGTAGGATCATGGTCCGCTCTATGGGATGTTACCGATAAAGATGAGTTCGGTAATGCGATTAGCGGGGATGTGTTGACCGTTGATACCCACAACTCATTTATCCATGCCCAAAGTAAACTGGTTGCCATTGTTGGTGCTCATGATCTGGTTGTTGTAGAAACCGATGATGCGGTGATGATTTCACCTAAAGACAGGGTTCAGGAAGTTAAAGAAATAGTTAGCCAATTAAAGGCGCTTGGACGTCGTGAAGCCAATATTCACCGCAAAGCCTACCGACCCTGGGGGCATTATGACTTGGTGGATACCGGTGAACGTCATCAGACTAAACGCATTGTGGTTAAGCCCGGCGCTAAATTATCGGTACAGAAACATCATCATCGTGCGGAACATTGGGTCGTGGTTAAAGGTACCGCCCTGGTTACCAAAGGTGAGGAAAAACTGTTAATTACTGAAAATGAATCAATCTATATCCCTTTGGGTATTGTGCATTGCCTTGAAAACCCTGGCGTTATTCCTTTGGAAATCGTTGAGGTTCAATCAGGAAGCTATTTGGGTGAAGATGATATTGTACGTTTTGTCGATCAATACGGGCGCGTTTAAGGCGCTGGTATGTGGTTCGACTGGTATCTTAATAATTTTAATAAACAGGACATAGTTAATGAGTAAGAAAATCACCAAAGCAGTTTTCCCTGTCGCCGGTCTGGGCACGCGTTTTTTGCCGGCAACCAAGGGTATCCCCAAAGAGATGTTGCCGATTGTTGATAAGCCCTTGATTCAATACGCAGTGGAAGAAGCGATTGCAGCAGGGATTGATACCATGATTTTTATTACCGGGCGTAGTAAAAATGCAATAATGGATCATTTTGATAAGGCTTATGAGCTCGAAACAGAGCTGGAAGCAAGAAACAAAACTGAAATACTGAAGTTAATTAAGGATATTGTGCCGTCTCATGTGTCTTGTATTTTTATTAGACAAGCTGAAGCGTTAGGTTTGGGTCATGCGGTTTATTGTGCCAGACCGGTGGTGGGTGACGAACCTTTTGCTGTGATATTGGCAGATGACTTAATCGAAGATGCGAATCGAGGCTGTATGGCGCAAATGGTTAAATTGTATGAGCAAAAGCATACTTCAATACTGGGTGTCGAACGGGTTGATCCATCAGAAACAGGGAGTTACGGCATTGTTAAAACCGGTAATTTTTCAGAAAAATCAGCTTCAATAGAAATAATTGTTGAAAAACCCAAGCCGGCAGAGGCTCCCTCAAATTTAGCGGTAGTCGGTCGATATATTTTAACACCGGCAATTTTTGATAAAATCAAAAAAACCGGCAGAGGCGCGGGCGGTGAAATTCAGTTAACCGATGCAATTGCCGATTTATTAAATGATGAGCCGGTGTTGGCTTATGAATTTGAAGGTACCCGTTATGATTGTGGCACCAAGCTGGGGTTTTTGATAGCGAATGTAGAGCTGGCATTATTGAACAGCGAGTTAAAAGAGGGCTTTTTAGCTTACCTTAAAGCGTTAACAAAAAAGTTTTAAAAGTAATAACCGGTAGTCGCGTCGGGTTAGCAACAGCGTAACCCCATAGACATCAACTTAAGACTTCTCAACACGAAGACACGAAGAACACGAAGATTTTTCTTTGGTT
>CAIUYS010000399.1 GCA_903903365.1 uncultured Methylococcaceae bacterium | reverse complement strand
CGAAGCGCCTATAGAACTTAAACAAACGTTTATTTACAAAACGTATCGCGCCGCACTCGGCCCTTTACTGGCGACTTCGGGGCGTGCCAAATTATTTTTAATGATTGTGCTGATCGCTTTTGTGGGCTCAACGATGCTGGCGATTACCCGCGCCGTGCCGCTTAAATTATTGCCCTTCGATAATAAAAACGAATTGCAAATCATGATTGATATGCCGCGTGGCTCAACCCTGGAAAAAACCGATGAGGTCGCCCGTGCCTTGGGCAGTTATTTAGCCACCGTTAATGAAGTCACCGATTATCAAACCTATACCGGCTTGGCTGCGCCGATGGATTTTAACGGCATGGTGCGCCACTATTATTTACGGAGCGGCGGCTATTTAGGTGAGGTCAGAATTAATCTACTGCCTAAAGACCAACGGGAACAGCAGTCGCACGAAATCGCCTTACGCATTCGACCTGACATAGAACAGCTCGGTAAAAAATACGGTGCAAATCTTAAAATTATAGAAATTCCACCCGGCCCGCCCGTGCTTTCCGGGCTGGTTGCTGAAATTTATGGCCCGCCTGAAGCCACTATTGACAGTTTGATAGCCATCTCCAAACGCGTCAGGGCGGATATGGAAAAAACCGAAGGCGTGGTCGATGTGGATGATTTTTCCGAAGCGCCCCATGACAAAGTGCATTTTCAGTTAAATCGTGAAAAAGCGGCGTTATCCGGTGTCAGCGTTGCCCAAGTGGCAGAAACGCTGCGTATTGCTGCGGCAGGTCAAACAGTGGGCATTGTGCATTCGGACAGAGAGCGTCAACCGCTGGAAATTAACCTGCAACTGCCGCGTGCGCTACGGTCATCAGTCCCTGATTTATTGGCTTTGCGAGTAAAAACCGGACAAGGCGAGCTGATGCCCTTAAGTGAGCTAGGCACCGCGAGCACTGTCATTGACGACCAGCCGATTTATCACAAAAATCTGCAACGGGTTAGCTACGTTATTGCTGAAATGGCGGGGCGCAGTCCGGTAGAAGCGGTTTTTGATCTCAATGACACGTTTGCCGAACGTCCCTTGCCGCCAGGTTATACCGCCGAACTGGCCGGTGAAGGTGAATGGAAAATTACCGTCGATGTGTTTCGTGATCTTGGACTCGCTTTTGCGGCTGCGCTGGTGATGATTTATGTCTTGCTAGTCGGACAAACCGGCTCATTGTCCGTACCCTTGGTCATGATGATAGCTATTCCCTTGACGATCATCGGCATCATGCCGGGATTTTGGCTGCTTAACCAGTTTATGGCAACGCCTGTAGGTGCTTACCCCAACCCCATTTATTTCACCGCCACCGCCATGATAGGCATGATTGCCTTGGCAGGTATCGTCGTGCGCAACTCCATTATCCTGATCGATTTCATAGAACGCATCCGCGCTCGAGCTGATGTGACCCTTGCCGATGCCCTGATCGAAGCCGGTGCAATTCGCTTGCGCCCCATCTTCCTGACCGCCGGAGCCGCCATGTTTGGTGCCTTTGTGATTATCCTTGATCCGATATTTTCAGGACTGGCCTGGAGCTTCATCTTTGGTATCTTTGCCTCAACCTTGTTTTCCTTGCTGGTGATTCCGGTGGTTTATTTTTTGATTAATAAGAAAGAGTAATTTTTCACCACGAAGACACGAAGAGCACGAAGAAAAACAAATTGTTGTGTTATTTCAAAGTGGGACGGGGTATGTTAAACGCAAAATTTTAAAAGACCTGCTCAAGCACGTAGGGTGTATAAGCGAAGCGTCATACACCGAATGGGTTTCTATCGCCGACCTGAAATGTTTAACGTTGCACCATTTCACAACGCAAGTCTTATAAAATCACATAATCGATGGCCCAAACTGGATTGATCTTATAAGTTTTAACGGTTTGCAGAGGTTAAAATTAAGACTTAGCCGTTGTTCTTTAACCGCTCATCAATTAAATGCCGCCGGAGCCGCATTTCTCCTCGCATGACATAAAGAATATATATTTTGCCCTGATCAATCCGATAAAAAATCCGGCATGGATCAACAATGATTTCACGATAGGTAGACAGCTTTAATTCTGGAGGTGTGCGCCCCAACTCTGGAAATTGCTCAAGATTATCAACACTGGAAAACACTTGCTTGACCAAGCTGCTTGCCGCATTTGGCTTATCAATCGCTATGTATTCTGCAATTTCATTCAAATCGGCTAAAGCGGGCTCAGTCCATATTATTTGAGCCATTTACTCATTTTCTCTTTTGCGTCCACCTGATTATAAATGCGATTTTCAAAAATAGCTGTTTCGCCTCTGGCTACACCTTCAAGAATACGTAACCGGTTTTGCATAAACTCATAATCATCGACATCTATAAGATAAGCCGATGGTTGTCCATACTCTGTTATTAAAACAGGTTCTTTAGATTCATGCAGTTCGGCAAGAATTTTGGTTGCCTGGCGTTTTAGTGTGGTGACAATTTCTATTTTCATGGTGGTTATACGATCCTGCCAATAGTGGTTTTGCGAAGCATATAAACTTTAACGGTTGGGAGCAAATAAAATGTTTAACGTTGCGCTATTTTGTAAGGCCAGGATTTCATTACATCCCGTCTTTTTTGACAAACCGGCATTTCGTAACTTTCTATTGGATGTATGACGCTTCGCTTATACACCCTACAATGGCTATAATTATTACGCCCTGTTAATATGCCTGCCGTTGAGTCCCAAAATTATTTTATGAATCGTACACTTGCTAACATCATTATCGACATAATCGCGGCATTTCTACTGTTAGGTATGATTGCGACAGGTTACCTGCTTCGTTTTCCGTTACCACCCGGCAGCAACAAAATGTTGAGCTTGTGGGGCTATACCCGCCATCAATGGGGCGATATTCATTTCTGGATTAGCTTGGGGCTTTTGATAGTATTTGTTATTCATTTGGCTCTGCATTGGAATTGGATAGTGACTGTTATCAGTAAACGCTGTCATTGGGTAAAAACCGCTCACCCTTCGTTGATTCGTAGTGGTATTTTAACAAGCGTCATAGTCATTCTTTTGATGGCGCTTTTTGCCTGGGCTGCTCAACATAGTGTTAAAGAAACCGCCAAGCCAATGCAAGGAAAACACTTCATGCAAACAAATCAGGGTAACGAATCTTCAGCCGCTGCAAAGGCTCAGGGCGGTATCGATATAGGTTAAGTAGAATTTTGGAAAGATGTCTATCCGATATTCGAAATTGGCTTACACCAAGGGATAGCGCGTTGCAATCACCTGTAAATATTTGCAGAGTTCATGATGAATGGCTCTTCATAGCGCAGCCATTGACTTGAGATATATTTCCAAACCAAAGTCGATACCCGGATTGTTTGCATTATCGCTATGATCTGGAACTACCGTCTAAAAAGAAAGATTCCGTGAACAGAAACATAGGAGTTGGACTCAGTGGATTATCAGGTGTTTCCAGTGCAGAGAAGCCCAACTTAGTATAAAAGGAAATCGCTCCAACGTCCGCATCGAGGTACATTCCGCGACACCCGGCAATATTGGCGGCTTTCTTCGTTTCGCCAAGAGCATGCTTCATTAGTCGACTGCCGTAGTTATTGCGTTTGTACGCAACATCAACTCCGAGCATAACTAAGCGCACGCAAGGAACCATTGAAGGAAAAGACTGGTTCGAGAGATTGCTCAGGAGACTTTGATTAACATAAGACATCATCAAGGTATAAAAACCTACGAATCTGTCATTATTGGCCGTATCAAGCAGAGCCCAAGCAACTGAAGTACCCGCTTTGACTTGTGGTTTTAGGCTATTGTTAACGAACTTATTGATAGTTTGATGGCCACAGTCAAATTTTTTCAGGTCTTTGTATTTTTTAGTCGGATCGAACTTCTCAATCTTTACCGTCATTTACCTGATTTCCTCGAAATCTGGCAGTTCACCGAGAGCCTTCATGGCCTGGGTTGGCTCTGGAGGCTGCTTCATTAGTGCAGCAAAACGGCGCTGACCCTCAACACCTAACTGAATTGCGGAATAGTTTGCGATAATCTGTTGCGCACGCTCAGCGGCAGGAGCGAGAACGAAAGCTGTTACGTCGATACCCATCAGCGCCGCAGCTCGAAAGATAAGGTCTTTCATATCCTCTGTTGTCTTTAGTTCAATACGCGACTGCTTAAGTGTTGTTCCCATGATCTTTGCTCCTGTTTGATTTGGCAATTAATTGTACGGCTAATAGTCGTATAGCGTCAACTCATTATGTTTATGATCGCGCTGATCCAGCCACACTTTAGGTTAATGGCGACAATATGACTTACTATTGATTTTTTTATCAATTAAGTGTAAAAAGTTTAAAAAATTCAACATTATTTAATTTGTGCTATAGATGACTGCGAATAGGTGTCATATTTTGTTTTGGCAAGATTTGCCAACCCATAAGCGACCGCTAAAATGTAAAAATAACCCGCTTGTTTACCGTTTGCAGTTATTAAAAATCCTATAGCAACGTTTGCAGAGCAAAATTCAGTCATCAATCCGTACACATCGCCTTCTATTATGTACGGACCACTGTCTGCAGTGCCTGTAGCAACCATTAATGAGACAGATCAACCATTAATTCATACAAAGCAGCTTCCACTTTGTACAACGCATTGTCTACAGTGCCTGGACCAACCATCAATGAGACAACTTAATGATCAATTCGTACACATCAGCTTCCAAAACAGGTACCGCAACGACTGCTGCGTAAGAATTTTAGGCTGCCGAGCACAGATTAACCGGTGATTAGATAAATCAGTCATTGCTTCGTACAAAGCAGCCATCAATTTGCATGAATTAACCACTGCGTCGCACAGATCAACCATTAATGAACAACAGTAACCATTAATTCTTACGAACCAGCACTTCAAACGTGCACAGCAGCAACTGATTCATACAAACCGGAGGTCACAACGCACGAATCAATTAATGATTTAGACAAACCAGCCATTAATTAGAACAAATCAACGACTGATCCGCACAAATCTGTCGTTGCTTAGGCTGGCTTATCCATATTATAAGCCAGTCAGGTAGTACCTTTTGATCCTTTGATCTTATTAGATAGTTAATTAACCATTAGGAGCTTAAATATTATGACTACATCACCTTATATGCCCAATAACGATGATGACAGAGCTGATCTGCTAGAGCATCTCGCGGCAACCTTACCCACTTATGCCGCACTTTTAGAAATTAGTGCCCAAGATTTGGACGGACTAAAAGCAGATTCTGTCTCTTTTCGTTATGCACTGTACACAATGGGTATTATGCAAGCCAACTCTCAAAAATGGACAAACACTAAAAACGAGTTACGAGATGGCGGCTCAGGCAGTGACAGTTGGCCGACACCGGCTTTATTGCCCGAACCGATCCCGCCTATGGTAAAACCCGGCATCATGTCCAGGCTCTCTGCATTGGCAGCGCGAATCAAAACCCATAAAAACTACACCAGCGCCATTGGCTATGAATTGTGGCTGATAGGTGGCGAACAAAAAATCGATCCCAGTACCTGGCAGCCTGTTTTAAGCAGCTATTTGCAGGCGGGGCACCCTGTTATTGTCTGGAACAAAGGTAAAGCCAGCGCAGTGGAAATCTGGGTAGATAGAACCAATAACAACAACTTTGTATTACTTTCCGTTAATACAAAACCCAATGTAACCGACTTAACGCCCTTACCCGCCGGAGGAAGTGGCGCACTTTGGAAATATAAAGCGATTTACCACCTGGATGATCAACCCGTTGGCCTATGGAGCAATATTATT
>CAIUYS010000398.1 GCA_903903365.1 uncultured Methylococcaceae bacterium | reverse complement strand
TATTTCGAACTACCCAATCGCCGTTGGCTTCAATCATGGAACACGGATGACGCTGATTATAGGGATTTCAGAGGATTGTATTTTTTATCAAAAAAACGTTCTTATTATCCCCCTCTTTGAAAAAGAAGGGATAGGGGAGATTTTTCAAATAAATCCCCCGCAGCCTAATATCATTAAGTTAAGCCGTTCGCTCAGCCAACGGTTTATCTTGCCAAGAGGCGCTTAACTTAACGACATTGCCCCGGCGCCCTGTTAATCCGTTAAATACCCTTTAAAATTAATGTAATTTTTAAAATTAATACTGTTGTCACAATCGCTATGGACAATCATGCAACCCGGCACCACTTACCGACTGCTCTTAACTATCAAGTTTCGCTTTGAATCTATCACACTCAAGAGAATGACCCTATGACAACATCTGAACCATCGATAGTTTCCGCACCACTCAATCCGGATGAGCTGCACCGGATTAATGCCTATTGGCGTGCCTGTACTTACCTGGCCGCCGGCATGATTTATCTGCGGGATAACCCCTTGTTAAAAGAGCCGTTAAAGCCCGAACATATCAAAAATCGGCTGTTGGGGCATTGGGGCTCAAGTCCCGGCCTCAGCTTTACCTATATTCATTTAAACCGGCTCATTAACAAGTACGGTCTTGATGCCATATTTCTGGCAGGGCCCGGCCACGGAGCGCCCGGCGTATTGGCTCCCGTTTATCTCGAAGGCACTTACGCAGAAATTTACCCCAACAAAGGTGAAGATGAAGAGGGTCTGTTACAATTTTTCAAGGAGTTTTCTTTTCCCGGCGGTATCGGTAGTCACTGCACACCCGAAACACCCGGCTCCATCCATGAAGGCGGTGAATTGGGCTACAGTGTTTCTCATGCTTACGGTGCGGCTTATGATAATCCCGATTTGTTGGTAGCGGTGGTGGTCGGTGATGGTGAATCTGAAACAGGACCATTGGCAACTTCCTGGCATTCCAATAAATTTCTTAATCCCGTGTGCGATGGTGCGGTATTGCCGATCTTGCATCTTAACGGTTACAAAATAAACAATCCGACGCTGTTGTCACGCATTTCACACGAGGAACTGGAGCACCTGTTTCAGGGCTATGGTTATACACCTTATTTTGTAGAAGGCAGTGACCCGGAAACCATGCATCAACTAATGGCGGGCGTTCTCGAAAAATGTGTGCTGGAAATTAAACGCATTCAGGAAGAAGCACGCCGCACAGGTATCCCAACGCGCCCCCGCTGGCCGATGATTATATTACGCAGTCCAAAAGGCTGGACAGGGCCTAAAGAAGTCGATGGACACAAAGTAGAAGGTTTTTGGCGCTCACATCAAGTACCTCTTTCCGGTATGAAGGAAAACCCGGAGCACCTGAAAATGTTGGAAAATTGGCTGCGTAGTTATAAACCGGAAGATCTGTTTGACGCGACCGGCAAATTAATTCCCGAACTTAAAGCACTGGCTCCCAAAGGCACGCGACGCATGAGTGCCAATCCACACGCTAACGGGGGCTTGTTACGCAAAGCCTTGCGAATGCCGGATTTTCGGGACTATGCGCTGGCACTGGAAGATCCGGGTGAAACCACTGCGGAAAACACGCCTCCGCTGGGCAAATTCCTGCGCGATATTATGAGCGCCAACATGAACAATTTCCGCGTCTTTGGCCCGGATGAAAACAGCTCCAACAAGCTGGATGCCGTTTATGAAGTCAGTAAAAAAACCTGGATGGCGGACACGCTGCCGGAAGATGCCGACGGCGGCGAACTTTCACCGTTTGGTCGAGTGATGGAAATACTGTCCGAACACACACTGGAAGGCTGGCTTGAAGGTTATTTATTAACCGGCCGTCACGGTTTTTTTTCCACTTACGAAGCGTTTGTGCATGTCATTGACTCCATGTTTAACCAGCACGCCAAATGGCTGGCGATGTCCAAGGACGTGCCTTGGCGTGCAGCGGTATCATCACTCAACCTGCTGATTACCTCAACCGTCTGGCGTCAGGACCACAATGGCTTTACCCATCAAGACCCCGGTTTTCTTGATCTGGTCGTCAACAAAAGTCCGTCGGTGACGCGCATCTACCTCCCGCCAGACGTGAACTGTCTGCTGTCCGTAGCCGACCACTGCCTTAAAAGCACCGATTACATCAACGTAATAGTTTGCGACAAGCAGAAGCATCTGCAATACCTGGATATGGACGCCGCCATTAAACACTGCACCAAGGGCATTAGCATCTGGGAGTGGGCCAGCAACGATGACGGCTTTGAGCCGGATCTGGTTATGGCCAGCGCGGGTGACATTCCTACCAAAGAAGCACTGGCTGCAACCGTATTGCTACGTGAAAACTTTCCGAACCTTAAAATTCGCTTTATCAATGTCGTGGATCTCTACAAGTTGGTACCCAGCAGCGAACATCCGCATGGTCTTTCTGATCGTGATTTTGACAGCTTGTTTACGGTGGATAAACCGGTTATTTTTAATTTTCATGGCTACCCTTGGTTAATCCATCGACTCGCTTATCGCCGCAACAACCACAATAATATGCATGTACGCGGTTACAAGGAAAAGGGCAGCATCAACACACCGTTGGAATTGGCGATTCAAAACGAAACTGACCGTTTCAGCCTGGCCATCGATGCGATTGATCGTCTTCCTACCCTTCGGATATCGGGCGCTCATGTTAAAGAAAAGCTGCGTGATCAACAAATCGAATGCCGTAATTACGCTTATGAACATGGCATAGACAGACCGGAAGACGACCAGTGGCAATGGCCTTACTGAGGATACCATCATGGCAACCAGCAACAAGACTTTAAAAGATGAAGCCAGGCCTGTCCGGGATGACATTCGTACCAGTTTAAGCATCCCGGCTCTCAAACAAGCGCTTCTTGATCATTTAATCTATAGTCTGGGCCGGTTACCGGAAGTCGCCACTGAGCAAGTCTATTACAAAGCCTTGGCACTGACTGTGCGGGATCGGCTACAGCATTTATGGAGTCACTCGCTGCAAACCTATATCGCTGATATTGGTTCTGAAAAGATAGCATGCTATTTATCTGCCGAATTTCTTATCGGGCCTCAACTCGGCAGTAGTCTGGTTAATTTGGGTATCGAACAGGAAATTCGTGTCGCTATAGCAGAGCTTGGCAAAAACCTTGATGACCTGATGGCTCTTGAGGAGGAACCAGGCTTGGGTAATGGCGGTCTTGGGCGACTTGCCGCCTGCTATCTTGACTCGCTGGCAACCCTGGAGCGACCCGCGATTGGTTACGGTATCCGTTATGAATTCGGGATTTTCGACCAGGAAATTCACGATGGCTGGCAAGTGGAAATCACCGACAAATGGTTGCGCAACGGTAATCCTTGGGAAATTGCCAAGCCCGATTTCTCCTATTACGTCAATCTTGGCGGCCATTCCGAGAGTTATCATGACCACCAAGGGATTCTTCGGAAGCGCTGGATACCGCACCATGTTGTTAAAGGCGTGGCTTTTGATACGCCGGTGCCGGGTTATCGCGTTAATACCTGTAATACCCTGCGTCTTTGGAGTGCCGAGGCCTGTGAGTCTTTTGACTTTAAGGCCTTTAATACCGGTGATTATTATCAGGCGGTGG
>CAIUYS010000397.1 GCA_903903365.1 uncultured Methylococcaceae bacterium | reverse complement strand
TTTTAATAAATACCGATGCCGGTCGGGGTTTGCAACATCGACCGAAACGTTTGAAAGCTTAAATAACTTTCAAAACGTGGGCGACGGAATTGTAAACCCCATCACGCCTCTGTTAGGAGGTGATTATATAGCTCTATGTGATTTGGTAATTATTCAGTTCCCCTCTTTGAAAAAGAGGGATTAGGTGCGAGCAAAGCGCGGGGCTTGAAAACTTACATTGCATAACACAAAAATTAGCCGTAAAACATGATCAGTTTACGCAAATGAACGAACAACAAATAAAAGCCTCGGGTAAAGAAAACCATGCTCTTTACAAACATTAAATTGATCCTGCCTACCGATAAAGTCGACGACAGATTATAATAAAGACTATTTTGTAGGGTGGGCAACGCATTTTTGCCCACCTTTTAGCTAACCCTAATCGAACTGAAAACCCATCATGCAAATAGCAATCGACTTGCCTAATGATTTTATAGCCTTTCAATCAACGCCAGATATCCAGCAAGAAGTCCGTAACGCTTACGCCCTTTGGCTCTATCAAAAAGAACAGGTTACCTTGGCTAAAGCAGCAGAATTAGCAGGGGTCAACCTCTATGACTTTATGAGCCTTTGCAAAACCAATAGCATACCTGTCATCAACATCACCCGTGATGAATTACTTGAAGAACTGGCTGGATTTAACCCGTCATGATTTTGATAGCCGATGCCTCTGCACTTATCGCACTTGCCTGTTGCGACAGCCTTGATTTACTGGAGGCACTATTCGGCAACGTACTGGTACCCACCACCGTTTTTTATGAAGTAACGATGCCTGATAAACCCCAATCTGCACGGCTGCAAAGCTATCTTAAAGACAAAATTCGCACCGTTGATATGCAACGATATATCTATCTGGATGCATTTGCCGATGCAGGTGAAACTGAAGCCATGCATGAGATGAGATTATCGGTCAGGTTGCACAGCGTATCTAACAGGTTGATGAATTGATATGTACGAAGCCGAGCTTTTCGCAATCCTCGCGCGTGGCGAAGATAGCCATCACCAGTTCAAACGCGACTTTACAAATGTCGAGGCGCTGGCAGCTGAACTGATTGCCTTTGCAAACAGCGTAGGCGGCCAATTGTTTATTGGAGTGACTGACGATGGCAAAGTATCAGGACTGACAACAACTGATGTGGCAAGACTCAATCAGTTGTTGTCAAACGCTGCCTCGCAAAATGCACGCCCACCTATCAACCCAGTATCAACCAATGTACAAACAGATGAGGGTCTGATTATCGTAGTGCAAGTGCCAGAAGGTTTAAACAAGCCCTATATCGATATCCAAGGTCGCATTTGGGTTAAGTGTGGTGCGGACAAGCGCCATGTCACTGCACGGGAGGAAATGCAACGCCTGTTTCAGCAATCGGCCTTAGTTTACGCGGACGAAGTACCCGCCAAACCGGCAACCATTGACGACCTTAATCAACGAGAGCTGGGGGAGTATTTTCAACGGCGTTATCATAAATCAGTTGACTCAACAGGCTTGACACTACCAAAGTTACTAAAAAATCTTAACTTGACCTATGAAGGCATTCCGAATCTAGCCGGCTTGCTATTATTTGGCAACGCACCCAATACACTTAAACCTGCCTTCATCATCAAAGCTGTTGCCTTCCCCGGCACGGTGCTGCACGACAGCCGCTATCTGGACAGTGAAGATATTGATGGCAATCTGCCAGAGCAGTATCGGCGCGGCATGGCCTTCATCAAGCGCAACTTGCGTCATGTACAGGGCAATCAAGGCTTCAATAGTCCAGGCTTATTGGAAGTACCGGAAGAGGTCTTCGAAGAATTGTTGGTTAATGCGCTGGCACATCGCGACTACTTCATCAGTGCACCGATACGTTTACTGATTTTTGCTGACCGGATAGAGATCATCAGCCCAGGACACTTACCCAACCATCTGGATGTAGAGCAAATTCGCTTCGGCCTTTCAAACCTGCGCAATCCAGCATTGGCTTCGCATGCGTTTTATATGCTCCCCTATCGTGGTTTGGGTAGTGGCATACCACGAGCGACCGAGGCCTGGCCGAGCATCGAACTGATAGACGATCGCAAAGGCAATCAGTTTAAAGTCGTAATTCCTCGTAATGAAGACGTGCAAGCCAAACAGCAGCCAGAGTCACAGCCAGAGTCACAGCCAGAGTCATTAGAAAGTCGAGTGCTACAAATTTTGACAGTCCAGCCGGCAAGTAAAGCCGAAATCTCAACACTGCTAGGCCAAAAAGAAGTATCCGGCCAGCTCAATAAAGTCATACGAGAACTACAAACAGCCAAGCGCATTGAGTACACCATTCCTAATAAACCCAACAGCCGTTTACAGAAATACCGTTTAGCCACCTATCCATCAGCACAAACCCTACAAAATTAACACAACCTGCGCTTGCTGAACATGACAGAACAGGGCACAGCGTGCCCATCAACATTATTAATACACGATGGCTAAAACGCCCATAAACTATAAAAAGCATTTAAGCAAAAAAATTCTAATGGTCGGCATAAAGAATCTCTGATAAGTTATTTCGTAAAATTATAGCTCAGATCGGCGATAAGCTATAAGTGGCTTTTGCCAGGCTCAATGCAAGTAATGAATTAAAAGCATTAAACCTTGACCTATCCTATTGTCCCTACAATTAGTAAAAGTAAAGTATAACGTTACTCCGCCCCCAGTTATTTTTCTTTTTCTTTAATTATGGCGAATACGCCATAATTAAATCCGTCCAAACCGTCATCCCGGCATGGACTGCCGGGACCCAGTTGCCATGGATGGCAATTACAAAACAAACAATTGATTAATCTATAGCTTCAGTTTTAATAAATACCGATGCCCATCGAGGTTTACAACCCCCACTTAACGCTAGCGCTAACCCGACAGGGCTATTGGTAGTATAAAGTGATAGCCAAGAGTAGGATGGGTAGAGCAGCGCGAAACCCATCGCATAAGGAATCAATTATGATGGGTTTCGGCTATCGCCTCTACCCATCCTACGCTCTGATATTCAATCCCAAATTTGATCTCCAATGCATTTACATTGCCGTAGGCATTTTCTCTCGGAGCTTTAAAAACCGTTGATAACGGG
>CAIUYS010000396.1 GCA_903903365.1 uncultured Methylococcaceae bacterium | reverse complement strand
TGCTGCACTACAATTTTCCGGCACTGGCGGCAAAAAACACTCAGGATATGAAATGGAAAAAATTTTTATATAAACAGCTGTGTGAAGCAGAAGGTTTGTATTTATGTCGGGCACCTTCTTGTAATGTTTGTATTGATTACCCCAAATGTTATGGCTCTGAGGAGTAAGGCTTAAACGTTCACTTTTAATCTTCGACAGTTCATAGGATGTGCAGAGTAACGAGGCGCATCAGTCGCGATCGATTGGCTTTCTTCGTCTGCCCATCCTATGCACGATCATTTAATCTTGTTTAGAATCAGATATTATTTCTTTTTCTTCCAGATTCCGATAGCTACCACTGTATCTTTTTCAGTCACATGGCGATAAACAGTCTCAAGTGTATTTTTGTTGATTATCTTCATGTTCGCTGTACCGTCCTCGTCTGCCAAGTATATGTTTTTATTATCTATCGAAATGACAGCTATAAATTTTTCGGTTGCCTTGGCAGAAATAAATTCCCCTTTAATGACCCTGCCATTTTGTTCAAGTATCTTTGCCTCAGCAACAAGCTCTTTTTGATTATTTTCCCAATGGGTTTTTTCACCCGGCTTATCTGCTTTAAGCATGATAGAACCTTCACTCTTTACCGACCATGTGCCGACAAGATTGGGAATGCCGGAGTCGGACAGACAATATGACGAAAAAAATAACAATACGGATGTAATAACGATGGAAACAATTTTTTTCATTTTAATATTCCTCTTAAAAAACGTAGTCACTTAGAAAATTCATAGGGTCAGAATTATCCAATCAATTTATTATCTTCAAGGATAAATCATAAATTAACAGCGGAAATATTATAGGCTTCCTTTTGTTTTTGGAAAACAAAAAATAACGCTATTAAACTAAAGCGAAAACCTCTATCAAGACAACTATTTCCAGTGCAGGCTCAATTTTCGCCAGCTCACAAACTCCAGCACGTAGCATCAATGTAACGTAGAGAAATCGAGGAACATCGTAGCCTTACCCATCCTCGATTCCGCTTTACTACATCGAAGTTACTTGCTATTCAATCCATATATAAAGCGTGGACTCGCATTATTTTTATATATACTAGGAATGTACTTTAACGGCGTTACAGGAGGTCAACATGCAAACTGCGCGGATTTTTAACAATGGCAACAGTCAGGCCGTGCGCTTACCTAAAGAATTTCGTTTCAACGAGGATGAGGTCGTCATCAAAAAAATAGGTGATATGGTTATCCTGTTACCCAAAAAATACAAAGCTGAAACCCTGTTGGCCATGCTCAAAGAAATAGGGCCGATGGAGCTCGAAAGGGAGCAACCCAAGGAGCAGCAAGAGATAGATTTAGGCTCATTAGGCTCATTCCCAAGCTCCAGAGACTGTGAAAGTATCCAAAGTCCAGATGGATTATAAACCGTACTCGGTAGCATTTTTTGGTAAATACGGGGAATGGTCGTTAATTTTTGCCCAAATAAGGTCAATCTCCGTCATTTTTTACGCATAACCCACGTTTCTTAACGTATTTCCTGGTCTTCGGGCGCAATAATCCCTCAATGCATCAACACCGAGAATATTAAGGACGCGAGAGAGGTTGTAGCCCAATACCATCAGGCTAAATTCGCCTCGACATTTTTCCAAGCCGCGCATTAGAAAATGGTTTATGCCGGCGCGATGCTTGAGGGTACCAAAGGGATGTTCAGCCAGCGCGCCGCGTTTTT
>CAIUYS010000395.1 GCA_903903365.1 uncultured Methylococcaceae bacterium | reverse complement strand
TGAAATATTTTCTTTAGATTTGTTTGCAGTTGTAGCCATTTTCCACCTCACTTTGGTCAAATAGCGTTATAGTATTCTTTGCTGGTCGTTTAAAACGATCATCGGTTATTGTAAATAAACAAATTTAAAATACTATTAGTACAAATACCTATACGCCTGCTTTTTCAGGACATTGTTATTTTGCAAGAACCAGATCACCGGAAAAACAATAACTTCTTAAATTATAATTAAGGCCACTTGACCTTATTACTGCGAAAATGTTTCTTTTGCGTAAGGACTACACCATGAATGTTTCTCGCATTACGCTATTAACTTTAATCACTATCCTGACGGTCAGTTTTTTTGCATTCGATTTGCAAAGCTACTTAACCCTGGAAACACTTAAATCGCAACAGTCTGCCATTAGCGTTTACCGCAGTAATCACCCTGTCCTGGCTCTTGCAATTTATGGACTGATTTATATTGCCGTAACCGGTTTGTCACTGCCGGGCGCTGCTATCATGACGCTGGCCGGTGGCGCTGTGTTTGGTTTAATAGGGGGGACTTTGATCGTCTCTTTTGCTTCGTCAATCGGTGCGACCCTGGCTTTTCTAGCTGCACGTTTTGTGTTTCGCGATGCGGTAAAAGCTCGTTTTGGAGAACGCCTGCAAACCATTGAGACAGGTGTTGCCAAACAAGGTGCTCTCTACCTGTTTACACTCAGATTAGTACCGGTTGTTCCGTTTTTTGTCATTAATCTTGCGATGGGCTTAACGCCCTTAAAAACTATGACTTTTTACTGGGTCAGCCAGGCGGGAATGTTGGCTGGAACACTCGTTTACGTCAATGCGGGGACGCAGCTTGGACAACTTGACTCCCTGGCTGGTATTTTCTCGCCGGGCTTGCTAGGCGCCTTTGCGTTACTGGGGATATTTCCCCTGCTGGCCAATAAAATCATCGACAGCCTTCAAGCCAACAAAATCTATGCAAACTGGCTCAAACCTGCCCGCTTTGATAATAACATCGTAGTCATTGGCGCCGGTTCGGGCGGCTTGGTTACCTCTTACCTTGCCGCCGCCGTCAAAGCCAAAGTCACTTTAATTGAAAAACATAACATGGGCGGAGATTGTCTAAATACCGGTTGCGTGCCGTCAAAAGCCTTAATTCGTTCCGCTAAACTGCTGGCTGAGATGCGTAACGCTTCGGAGTTGGGCATCGCTAAAGTGACTGTTGAAGTTGATTTTGCCGAGGTAATGAACCGGGTACAGGCCGTTATCAAAGCTATCGAACCGCATGATTCGGTTAAACGCTATGCAGACTTGGGGGTTGAGGTCGTCAAAGGTGAGGCCAGGCTTGTTTCGCCCTGGGCTGTCCAGATAACCACAGACGGTAATCAACGCATCATTACTACCCGCTCCATCGTTATCGCCGCCGGTGCGCGACCGGTTGTGCCTGCCATTCCCGGTATCGAAACTATAGATTTTCTTACTTCCGATACTGTTTGGGAGTTGCGTGAACTGCCCAAACGACTGCTTGTTCTGGGTGGCGGACCTATAGGCTGCGAACTGGCGCAATGCTTTGCCCGTTTGGGCAGTCAAGTGATCCAGATCGAACGGTTACCGCGCTTATTATCACGAGAAGATACCGATGTTTCAGAGCTGGTCATGGCAAAATTTCGTCAAGAAGGCATTGAGGTGCTGGTTGACCATAGCGTCAAACAGTTTAGTAGTGCCAATGGTGAACAAATTCTGCTTGCCACACATCAAGGCAGTGAAGTACGGATTCCGTTTGA
>CAIUYS010000394.1 GCA_903903365.1 uncultured Methylococcaceae bacterium | reverse complement strand
GCATGGGAACTAGGCACAATCAATCGTTTGGGAAATGAGTTTTAGCGTTATGTTGACAACCGCCTAAAGTTGTTCTTTTTGGAGTATAAGAGTATGCTTCATTCTCTGTATTTGGCAGCCCAGCGTTGCCTTTGTAATCTTTAAAACACTGGCATGCCGGTGCCATCTGCATAAGTTTTTAGAAAAACCCTCTCAACTAGTTGGAGCAAATGCCATGAGCAAAGAACAAAAAAGCAATAAAGAAGACAAGAAAAAACCCGCATTGAGTCCTAAAGAAAAAAAAGCGGTAAAGAAGTCCAAAAAAGATTCAAAGAGTTAATAAAGTTGTATCAACCGGGTGGGCAGACTTTGTTTGCCCACTAACTCTATTCACAGAGCGCCTTATTTTTTAAACAGCGTAATCATTTGGGATTTGTCATCAATGTTTATTTGGTAACGCCCTAAAAAACTCATCCCCAACAAGCTGTTTTTTCCTAACAGTTGATCTGCAATAAAAGCTACTTCTACATTTTCAACGGTTTCCCCGCCAACTCTCAGTTCCTGTAACAAACCAATTTTTGCATCAGTCGTGCCATTGGCAGTTTGCATTTTATGGTGGGTAAAAGTGCTGTTTGCAAGGCCTAATTTCGGGATCATTGATTCAGGTAACACCACTAAATCGGCACCGGTGTCGATAATCATATCCAGCGTTTGCCAGTTACCGCCAAGACCAGAAATGGCCACGGACACCATAAAATGATTACCTTGCAGAGTGGTGGGTAAAATAATACTTTCGACGTCTGTTTTTTGTTTTTTATTAACAATAACGATACGCTCAATTTGGCCTTTGGCATTTCGACTGACAATGTGATTGTACGAAGCCAAGAGCTGTTCAAGTTGCTCTTCCAAACTGCCTCGGGCAAAGACTTTTTCCTCATTCTGGATTTTTTCCAAACCAGTAATCTTAATAGCCATAAGGCTTTGCAGAGACTGAATTTGTTTATACAGATCATCGGGATTATCAGCACTTTGCGCCTGGACGTTGATAGACATCAAGGCCAAGGTAGAAATAACCAGCAAACACAGTGGCTTGCCAACAGCGATGAGTCGATCAATTATGGTCATTGGTTTTTAGCGAATTACTTAAGTTACAGAAAAATATAAAAATTTTGAAAGCTAACTCTAATTATACGTTGAAGAGGTCAGCATGGGGAAATCGACTATCAACTTAAGCCGCGATAATATGAATAGACTGAGTGGAGTTATGCACCTCCCCCTTTGAAAAAGGGGGAGGGTAAAGCGAGGGGGCAGAGGGAGATTTATTTAATAAAATCTCCCCAAACCCCCTTTTTTTTAAAGAGGAGACGGAATATTACAATACTGATTGTAATTGCAAATTCAGTGCTATGGATGGCAAAAATTAACTATCATCCTGCTCTTCTTCTTGATCTGTCTTCTCGGATTCACAATCCAAAACATGAACATCGTTATCGTCTCTGGTGCAATTGTCGCTTTG
The DNA here is from genome assembly GCA_903903365.1 of uncultured Methylococcaceae bacterium. Taxonomy (GTDB): domain Bacteria; phylum Pseudomonadota; class Gammaproteobacteria; order Methylococcales; family Methylomonadaceae; genus Methylobacter_C. Next base: position 379 of record CAIUYS010000394.1, on the reverse strand, counting down.
CCCGGTGCCTCCAATAATATTATCATTGCCGCTGTCGCCCGATATATCATCACTGCCAGCGCCGCCGTCAATTTCCTCGTTGCCGTTACCGCCACTAATCGTATCTTTGCCGGCTTCACCTTTGATTACATCATTGCCTTCACCGCCAGACAGGATGTCATTGTTGTCACCGCCAGAAATAGTATCGATTCCCGTGCCGCCAGAGACAGAATCGGCGCCTACATTTCCATTCAGAACGTCGTCGTCGGCATCGCCGCTGATTTGATCATTGCCGGCATCGCCGGAAATATTGTCTTTTCCTGCACCGCCCGAGATATTATCGTCGCCGTTACCGCCAGAAGCCTTGTCGTTTCCTTTTCCACCTGAAATATTATCATCG
>CAIUYS010000393.1 GCA_903903365.1 uncultured Methylococcaceae bacterium | reverse complement strand
GTCACGCATCAGCATCAAGTTAAGACATTTCACCACGAAGAACGTGGCCGGTCGGGGTTTGCAACCCCGACCGAAACGTTTGAGGCCTTTAATAACTTTAAAACGTGAGTGACGGGGTTGCAAACCCCGTCACGCTTCAGTTAACGATGAATGTTAAAAATTACTCATCATCTCTTTTTACGTCAATGATGATTTCTCCGGCATTATCTTCGGATAATATAAACAGGATAGGTGCGCAACAAACCGCGCAATCTTCGTAATATTGCTGCGAGCCCGCTGAGGTATCGATTAATACATCCAGTGCTTCGCCGCAATAAGGGCAATAAATGATGATTTCGTCCAAATCTTGCATAATTATACCTTTCTGAGTAGGGCATCCAGCCAGGATATAGGCAGAATGCGTTTAAGAACAGCAAATAAATAAGTGGGAAAAGTGACGTAATAGCGTATTTTGGGTTTTTTGCTTTCCAGTGCGTGTATGACTTTGTCGACAACCGCTTTGGCAGGCAAGGTAAACGGAACCGCAGCGCCTTCTTTTTGTAAGCGGTCTTCCATCGCTTGGTAGGCCTCTTGATGAAAACTGTGCGCGGGATCGATATTTTTTTTATAAAGTGCGTACGAATTCTCTCTAAAGTTGCTTAATATAGGCCCCGGCTCTATCAGTGAAACATGAATGTTGGTGCCGTAAAGTTCCAGGCGCAAGGTATCTGCCAGTCCTTCCAGGGCAAACTTGCTGGCGTTATAAGCGCCGCGATAGCGCATCGCAACCAGTCCCAATACCGAGCTGTTATAGATAATCCGTCCGTGACCTTGTTTGCGCATCACCGGAATCAGTAAGTTGGTCAGTTCGTGAGTACCAAATAAATTGGTTTCAAATTGATGCCTAAGTACATCGCGGGTTAGATCTTCAACAGCGCCCGGTTGACCAAAAGCGCCGTTATTAAACAGCGCATCAAGCGTGCCGCCGGTTAAGTCAAGTGCCTGATTGACCGCTAGTTGTATGCTTTGGCTATCAGCCAAATCCAGTTGAAGTGCGGTAAAGCCTTCCTGTTTTAAACGTGCGACATCGGCTGATTTTCTTGCGGTGGCAATGACATGATGTCCCCTGTTTTTTAAAAGGACGGCCGCGCTGTAGCCGATGCCGGTGGAGCACCCGGTTATTAAGATGGTTTTTGATGAGTTCATGTCGGTCATTACTTCGGTAGCTCTTGTTCTTTAAAATAAAATGATTTTCCACTGCTGCAATTGATTACAAACAGTAGCGCATCTTTAGTGCTTTTGCTATCCAATTCTACTGATTCCACACGGGTGCACTGACCCGAAGCCAGCGCTTTCTCTGCGCCTTGTCTTCTTAGCTGTTCAATGTCCGCTAATCGGGTCTGGTAGGGTTTGACCCAATCCGGCAGTTTTTCAGGGTCGTAAGGAGGAATAGCGTAAGGTGAAAATTTATCAGGGTTGTTTTTGATAAGAAACTGATTTTTTGCACTTTCAATCATAGCGTCCTTGTTTATGTTGGCCTGTTTTTTTTGTAATTGCTCTTCTTCAAGCTTTTGTTTTTCGAGTGCAGCCTGTTGTTCTTTTTGCGCTAAATCCGCTAGGTTATTGGTGCCGTCAGTAGGGGTAGAAGTGCCTGTTTTTATATTAAGCTTAACATTTCCCTGTTCTGTTTCACAAGGACTTGAGCGATACCCGGTTTTGCCATTGGCATCCGTACATTTATAAATATCGGCAGAGGCCAAGGCAGAAAAAAAGCTTCCCAGAATAAGCAGTGTCAATCTCATTTGTTTTCCCTCAATTATGCTTGGTAAAAACCTTAGGTAGCACGCAGAAAATACCCCCCCAGAATACGCCTAGTTCCCACGCTCCAGCGTGGGAATTCATCCGGCAACGCTCCAGCGTTGCGTGACGCGGGAGCGTCACTGTCGGCATTCCCACGCCGGAGCGTGGGAACGATAGGATGGGTGTTATTTATTGCGAGTTACCTTATGCCAAAAAAATATTATAAGTGATTTAATAGCGTAAGGGCATTTATCAATTATCTTCCCTGTAACGATGACTCACCAACAAAAACAGCACAGCGGTAAGCAACATTAATCCGGTAAAAAACCAGAAATAATCGGCACCGGCAAGTTTACTGGTGCCGTCGTCGTTGTGAATAAAAAAATTAACGGCGCTGGTAAAAAGATTGCCTATCGCTACCGACAAAAAATAAAAGGCCATCACAAAAGACTTCATGGTTTTAGGTGCCTGGGTGTAAGAAAATTCAAGGCAGGTAACGGAAACCATAACCTCGGCAGAGGTTAACAAAACATAAGCCAATAGCTGCAAGGAGATGTGCGGGGTTAAACCCGCATCCAGTTGCATTTGTATAACACTGGATATGGCAAAAGCAATAGCGGTTATAAATAAACCGATGGTCATTTTTCTTAAGGCCGTCAACACAAAAAACCGGTTTAAAAACGGATAAACAAGGTATGAAAACAACGGCACCAGCAACATAATCAGCAGGGGATTGGCGGCCTGAATTTGTGAGGGTAGCAGTTCAAAACCAAACACAGTGCGATCCATTTTTTGCGCCTGCACAATCCAGGAGGATCCGGTTTGGTCAAACAAGGCCCAGAATACGGCAATAAAGGCATAAATAGAGGCCAGTTTACCCAGGCTTTTTAGGCCGACCTGACTGAACATTTCTTTAATAAAGTTGATGCCGGCTGGTTGAATATGTACAAAGCGATACCGGCCCGACCAAAAAGTAACGGTTGCCAGCAGCATTAACAAACCCGGAACAGCAAAAGCGACCGTAGAACCATAGTGATCCAGTAACCAGGGAATAATCAACATGGCGGTAAAGGCACCAAAATTGATGGCAAAATAAAACCAGCTAAACACTTTGGTCATTAAATGCCGATTGGCAATGCCGAACTGGTCGCCAATGTGCGCTGAAACACACGGTTTTATACCGCCAGCACCCAGGGCTATCAGGCCTTGCCCAATTAACAAGCCCATGCGGGTGTTATCAATTGCCAGGGCAAAATGACCCAAGCAATAAATCAGCGATAAAAAAATAATTGTTTGATATTTTCCCAACAGACCATCAGCCAATAATGCCCCAAACAACGGCATAAAATACACTGTTGATACAAATAAATGAAAATAGCCCTGCGCTTCATTTTCTGACATAACATCCAGTTGACCGGATGAATTTATCAGGTACTGCGTCATAAAAACCACTAATATGGCCCGCATGCCATAATAGCTAAAGCGTTCGGCCGCTTCATTGCCTACAATATAAGGTATGCCGGCGGGTAACGTGTTTGACGAATCTGGCTGCGTTTTATAAGAGGGCATTTTGTTGGTTTTGAAATGGTTAACAATTACAGTTATTATGACACAGCTTATTGGTAGCGATTGGTTAACCATAAAGCCTGTCGTGAATGTAGCCGGGTAGGGTGCGCATCGCGCACCACAACCATGCCAGAGAAAAAACCAATAGGCGACAATAGATTGTGGTGCAAATAAAACCGTTCAGTGGCTGCGTTTTAGGTGCGCGATGCGCACCCTACCACTTTTACGGTTTTTTGTGGAATCACTTTTTAATTAATGACAAGTCACGGCTCATATCCGGTTAGAATAGCGAACCTAAGAGTAAAAAGATGGTTTATGAGATTGCGTAAGCTGTCGGAAGTCTTTTTAAGCGGGATAAAATATTTCAGGTGTAACGCTTTTATATTATGGATTAACAAATAACTATTATCATGTCAGAACTTAACAGCAAAACAAAAATGACTAAAGACACTACTCAAACCCTGTTAATCAAGTTAAAAAATTATATTAATCAGGAAATTATTGGCCAGGATGTCCTTGTTGAAAGGATGCTTATCGGCTTGTTGGCTGATGGTCATATTCTGGTTGAAGGCGCACCGGGGCTTGCCAAAACCAGAGCCATCAACGTCTTAAGCAAAGGTATCCACTGCGATTTTCATCGTGTGCAGTTTACCCCCGATTTATTACCCGCAGATTTAACGGGCACTGAAATTTATCGTCCGCAGCAAGGCACGTTTGAGTTTCAAAAAGGACCGTTGTTTCATAATTTGATATTGGCTGACGAGATTAATCGTTCGCCCGCAAAAGTGCAGGCGGCGTTATTGGAAGCCATGGGGGAGCGCCAAATAACCGTGGGTCAGGCGACTTATCCCTTGCCCAAGTTGTTTATGGTAATGGCAACACAAAATCCTATTGAACAGGAAGGCACCTATCCGTTACCTGAAGCGCAACTGGATCGTTTTTTACTGCATGTCAAAGTGGACTATCCCAAGGCCGAGCATGAAAAAAGCATTTTGCATCTGGCCCGAGCAGAAGCGCGTTCTGAATCCTTAAAAAGCACGGATAAATTTGAACCGATTAGTCAAAGTACCTTGTTCGATGCCCGTAATGAAGTGCTGGATATTTTTATGGCGGAAAGTCTTGAAGATTATCTGCTGCAAATTATCCTGGCAACCCGAAACCCCGGTGCCTATGGACAAGACCTGGCTTCGTGGCTGCAATATGGCGCTAGTCCAAGAGCCAGTATTGCCCTGGATCGCTGTTCCAGAGCCAAAGCCTGGTTGTCACAACGGGATTTTGTAAGTCCCGAAGATATTCAGGAGATGGCTTTTGATGTCTTAAGGCATCGTTTGATTTTATCTTATGAAGCCGAAGCCGAAGGCATTACTACGGATCATTTTATTAAAGAACTCATTTCCAGGGTTGCTGTACCTTGATGCTGTTTGGTAAACAAGCAGGCCCCGTCAGCCAATCAAAACATGAGCTGGTTTCTGTTTCGTTAAAAACGCTGATTGATTTGGCCAAGCTGGCCAGCGGTTTAAATTTGCAGCAGGCTAAACTGCGTTCCCGACAAAGCGGCGGTTATGTGTCGCGTTTTAAAGGGCGTGGTATGGAGTTTGATGAAACCCGTTTGTATCAACCCGGCGATGATATTCGCAGCATTGATTGGCGAGTCACTGCACGTACCGGAAAAACGCACACCAAGGTATTTAGGGAAGAGCGCGAAAGGCCGGTATTTATTTCTGTCGATAATCGCCTGACCATGCATTTTGCGACACGCGGCGTGTTTAAATCGGTGTTGGCGGCAAAACTTGCGAGCTTATTGGCGTGGACGGCCGAGTATCACGGTGACCGAATTGGCGGACAACTGTTTTCGGAGCAGGAGTGCCGGGAATTAAAGCCGCAAAATGGCAGGCATGCGGTATTGCGATTTTTAAATGCCTTGGTTAAGCCCCAAATTCCGGCCGACAAAGCGTTTACGCTGGAGCAGGTTTTGGCAAGACTTAACCAACATGCGCACCCGGGTAGTCTGGTTTATATCATCAGTGATTTTCGGGGCATCAATGATCAGGCTGAAACGCATTTAGCAAAGCTGTCCGAGCATTGTGAGGTGGTGTTGATTTTTATCTACGATCCGCTGGAAAGCAGTTTACCCGCTAAAGGCCGCTATCGATTTACCGATGATGAGCGCGAGGTAGTGATTGATACCGGCGATCAACAACGGATATTAAATTATCAACAACGTTTTGCCGAGCGTTTGCAGCGCTTGGAATCATTAGCTAAAAAAAGGAGACTGACATTTATTCAATGCAGTACCACAGAAGACCCCCTGCAATGTTTAAGATGATATTGATAAAATAAAAGATGCATGAGACGCCCTTATAAAACTTCGTTACTTTTGATTATAACAAATGCCAACCACTCAACTACCCCTTAAAGACATACATCTCCCCGACGCTATCGGTTGGTGGCCTCCTGCTATTGGTTGGTGGTTGCTGGCGGTTTTGATTCCTTTATTGCTGGTGTTCTTGTACTGGTTTTATAAACGCTTGACCCGCAAAACGGCTATTAAAACCGCTAAAAAGAATCTGGCGGTCATCAAGCAATATCCTGCCTTGGATAATGACAAGAAACTGCGCGAACTTTCCATGCTGCTTCGCCGTGTCGCTATCAGTATTAATCCGAGAGCTGAAGTGGCAAGTTTAACCGGTCGTCAGTGGCTGGAATTTCTTGATAAATCGGTAACCGGTACGCCTTTTAGTGACGGTTGTGGTCAGTTGTTGGCGACCGCGCCTTATCGAAATTCGCCGCCCACCGAACCGGAAATTGCCCAACTCCTCAGTCTTTGTGAAGACTGGCTTAACGCCCAAACCTTAACCGCGAAAAGAAAACAACCATCATGATTCATTTTGAGTGGCCTTGGCTGTTAACGGCCTTACCTTTGCCTTTATTAATTCGTTGGCTGGTTCCTGCAAACAACCCTGTGGAACAGGCGGCGTTAAAAGTCCCGTTTCTGGATGATTTTTCTGAAGGTAAAACACAGGCCGTGTCCCAAGATCAAAAATGGCCGTTATTGCTGGCGGCAATCGCCTGGTTTTTATTGGTTGTGGCCTGTACACGACCGCAATGGCTGGGAGAGCCGATTGAACAAGGTGTGAGTGGTCGGGATTTAATGCTGGCAGTGGATTTATCGGCCAGTATGGAAGAACAGGATTTTATGATTAACAAAAAACCCGTCGATCGACTGACGGCTATCAAATGGGTAGCCAGTGATTTTATTAACCGGCGTGTCGGTGACCGGGTGGGCTTAATATTATTTGGTACGCAGGCGTATTTGCAAACCCCTTTAACTTTTGACAGAAAAACCGTGCAAACCTTATTGGATGAATCGGTCATAGGGCTTGCGGGTGACAATACGGCCATCGGTGATGCGATTGGTTTGGCGGTTAAGCGCCTTAAAAATCAACCGGCCAATAGTCGTGTTTTGGTGTTGTTAACGGATGGTGCCAATACCGCTGGCGAAGTCTCGCCCTTAAAAGCCGCTGAATTGGCGGCTGCCAACCAGTTAAAAATATACACCATCGGTGTGGGCGCAGATGAAATGATCGTGCGCAGTTTTTTTGGTAACCGCAAAGTGAATCCTTCAAGGGATTTGGATGAAAACACCTTGGTTAAAGTCGCAGAAAGTACCGGCGGCCGTTATTTTCGGGCCAGAAATGCCGATGAACTGAATAATATTTATATGTTGCTGGACAAGCTTGAACCCGTTGAAAAAGACAAACAATACTTCAGGCCACGCAGTGAATTGTATTATTGGCCCTTATCGCTGGCTCTGGGTTTGGCCGGTTTTATTGGCCTGTCGCGCGTGAGGTTGTCATGAATCTGGCTGATTTTCACTTTATCCGGCCTTACTGGTTACTGGCAATCATTCCTTTTGTAGTCATTGTAACGTTAATGTTAAGAAACAAGCTGAGTCAGGGCAACTGGTCGGCAGTGTGCGATGCGGAATTGTTGCCGTTTTTGTTGCAGGAAAAGGCCGTTAACCCCAGTCGCTGGGTATTAACAACCGGTTCCATTGCCGCTTTGTTGGTCATTATTGCCTTGGCAGGGCCAACCTGGCAACGGTTGCCTTCGCCCGTTTTTAGAAATGAATCGGCCTTGGTGATCGCGCTGGATTTATCGCGCTCTATGGATGCCGAGGATATTAAGCCCAGTCGCTTGATTCGGGCACGCTACAAAATTGCCGATATTTTAAAGCAGCGTAAAGATGGTCAAACGGCCTTACTGGTTTATGCGGGTGATGCGTTTACCGTTACTCCGCTGACCGATGATACTGAAACCATCGATAGCCAATTGTCCGCGTTGACTACCGATATTATGCCGAGTGAAGGCAATAATACCGCGATTGTGCTGGAAAAAGCGGTTGAATTGTTTAAACAATCAGGGCTGCAAAAAGGCCAGATATTGTTGGTAACGGATAGCGTTGATAGTGATAAAACACTGGCTACGGTAAAAGCGCTTGATAACTATACGGTGTCAATATTGGGCGTGGGCACCACGGAGGGCGCACCGGTCGCCCTGCCTGAGGGCGGTTTTTTGAAAGATGAACAAGGCACTATTGTCGTTCCCAAGTTGGATGCCAGTGATTTGGCAAAGCTGGCACAGGCAGGCAAGGGGGTTTATCAAACCATAACGGCCAATGACGCGGATATTCAAACCCTATTATCTGCCGTAGATAAGCCGGTGCAACAGGAAGGCAAGGAAAACAAAAATTTATTGCTGGATCAGTGGGAAGATAAAGGGCCTTGGCTGTTATTACTGGTTTTGCCCTTGGCGGCCTTGAGTTTTAGAAAAGGTTTGTTATGTGTTGGTTTGTTGCTGTTATTACCGCTGCCTAAAAACAGTTATGCCTTTGAATGGCAGGATTTATGGCAGAACAAAGATCAACAGGCGCAACAGGCTTACAAAAACAACCAATTTGAGCAAGCGGCAAATTTATTTAAAAATCCTGACTGGAAAGCGGCCTCGCATTACAAAGCGGGCCAGTATGACAAAGCATTGGATAGCCTGAAAGTTAACCAGACCGCTTTAAGTGCATACAATCAGGGCAATGCACTGGCACAATCAGGCCAGTTGGAAGAGGCTGTCAAAGCCTACGAAAAAGCGCTGACGCTAAATCCTGATGACGCCGATGCCAAATACAATAAAGCGCTGGTAGAAAAAGAACTGGAAAAACAAAAGCAGGAACAAAAGCCGCAAGATAAAAAACAGGACGACAAGCAACAACAGTCCAAAGAAAATTCCGACCCAAAAAAATCTGATGATAAATCAGAGAAATCGGAAGAGCAAAAAGCCGCTGAACAAAAGCCCGAACAGTCAGACGAGAAGAAATCTGAACAGCAAAAAGCCGACGAGCAGAAGGCTGACGAAGAAAAAGAGCAACAGAATAAGCCGGAAGAAAAAAAATCGGATACTGAACAAGCTAAACAAGCCGAACAGAAAAAAGATGAAGGTAAAGAACCGCCTAAACCCACACCTGCCGATGCAAAGCCTTCAGATGAAGAGCAGCAAGCCAATGAGCAATGGCTCAAAAGAATCCCGGATGATCCGGCCGGCTTGTTAAAGCGCAAGTTTAAATATCAATACGGACAGCGTGAACGTCAGTAATGAGCGTGCATGAAATAACTTTACCATTTATATCCCCCACTCCAACCCTCTCCCAGAGTGCATAGGTACCTAAACAGCTCGTCATCCCGGCAGGGAATGCCGGGATCCAGATGCCATGGATGGCAATGTTGAATTACGCAAACCATTTTTTAGTTATATCAAGCTATTTTTATCTGATTTTTCACATCCCTGTGCCCTGGATTCCGGCAATCCCTGCCGGAATGACGGCTATAGGATTTGTGTAGATATCTATGCCCAGGGAGAGGGAGTAAAATGTCGGAGTTATTTTATGCGCATTCCTGAAATAAATAATCTGACGCTGTGTAAACTAGCAATAACACTCAAACGTCCTGCTTGGCAGGAAACCGCTTGAGTGCCGGTAACAATTATCAAATAGCCTGGTGATTAAAAGGCTGGAGTACCATTTCACTCACGACACCACTATCCGGTTGTTGACATAAAAACCAGATGGCTTTGGCGGCTTCATCAGCTTGAAGCATTTTTTCCCGTTGCACTTTCAGGTCAATGGTATCCCAAAAAGCAGAGTCCACACCGCCAAGAAATAAATTGGTGATACGAATGTCGGTGCGTTTCACTTCTTCCCGTATGCTTTGCATCATGCCAACCAGTCCGTATTTGCTGGCGCAATAAGCCGCTGCACCGGCCATGGGCACCTTGCCCAATACACCGGGAATATTGATGATAAGGCCTGTTTTTGTTGCTTTCATGGCGGGTAAAAAGGCTTTCATCAGCAGGAAAGGCATCACCAAATTGGCATTCAACGTATTTAAAAAATCAGTTTCATCCAATGTATCCATGGATTTGATGATGCCGATACCGGCGGCATTAATCAAAATATCAATGGCAGGAAATTGCTGAAAATAGCTTTCTTTCAGTTCGTTTATAGAACCCGGTTGGGAGTCATCCAAAGCAAAACAGCGTTCAGGCGATACTTTACAAGAAGCGGCAACCGCCTGTAGTTTTTCTGTATTTCTGCCGGCTAAAAACAGCTTGGCTCCGCTACCGGCCAACAACAGGGCTGTTCGGCTACCAATGCTGCCGGTAGCACCCACGATAAGGACATGCTTGTCTTTTAATAGTTGCATAAATAAAATTTTTGAGTTGATTAAGCAATATATCGGCTTTTTTAAATTTAGAAAATAAATCGTATGACATCTGTTATCTTGATTTTCCTCCATCAGTTTTTTGCCGAACCTCCTTTTTCAATAACAGGTCAGTCTGTTTACCTCATTAGAGAACTCATCAGTGGCTAAAGTCATTTGCTTTTGTCTTTAGTATTCCATGACGCTCATGACTTGAAATTTATCCGGCAACGCTGTCTTGTAAAAACATCTGACGATAAAAAAAGCTTATCAATGAAGCAGGAAATTATCTAAAGCAACTTGAGGGGCAACAGAAAAACCAATAATTGAAAGTTGACGTTATTTTGAAAGGAGATCTTTGTTGAATAATCTGAAAGTTGAAGCAGGGACGGCAATAATTGAAATAGATGTATTACATGTCATCAAACCTTAACAGAGTTGTCACCTAAATTTCGTATTAGGACGTTATTCTCTTTTAAGCAAATCAAAAGAGGTCATTTGCAAATAATTCAATCCGTTTAACTTGCTTCATTTTTTTGTTGCAGTTGAACGGTAACCTGGCGACAAAAGAGTTTTAATTAATGTTAATCAAAAAGTTAAGTTTTTCCGTATTAATCGTATCGCTATTTCTTTTTGGATGCGCAAACCAGGCACCCAAGAATGAAACTAAAGCGAATACCGCTCTCCAAAGCGCAACTGAGTTAAGTTTTCGTGAATTTTATAAGTTACCTATAGGCCCAAACGGGCTGGAGCCAACGGCTAAGTTGCTAAGCTTGAAAGATAAACGTGTTCATCTTCAGGGCTTTATGGTTAAGGCAGAAGAACCTGTAGCCGGTATTTTTATGGTGACTCTGGTACCTGTTAATATTCCGGAAAAAGAAGATGGCCCGTCTGACGACCTGCCTGGGGCGACCGTGTTCGTACACATGCCTTTAGAAGATTCAGAAAAAATTCTGGCATTTCGCCCAGGCGCATGGGATCTGGTCGGCACCTTACAGCTAGGAGCAATGGACGAGAGCAACGGGCGTATTTCTTATGTCAGACTGCTGCTGGATCAAGCACCTGTCCAAGGCGCGGTGGAGTAAGAAGATGCGAACAAGATTGTCATCAGTCAGCATTAACGCCGGAAAATTTTAGCCGTTTTGTATCATCAAGATATTTAATTTAGGAGTATTGCAGTATCAATAGGGATATTTTTTATCAACGTTACAATTCTTAAACCATTAAATCAGGAATACCCATGAAAAATCGTAACCCTCTGCTGGGCTTTGTTATTGCCGGCATTCTTGCTGCCGGTGCTGATTGTGCCAGCGCTCTTACCATTAGTCGTTTGACACCACCCAGCCAGTTGTTTGCGACTAATGGCGCTACTTCAAGCCCGATGATTTCCCGTTTTATTCAAGGTCAGCGTTTTGATCTACAAGCAACCGTGCGTCCGGATGCTGGAAAAACAATTACTTCAGTTGAGTTTAAAATTGATGGGGTTTCTGTTGGTGTGGCAAATGCCGCGCCTGCTGCCGGTGTTAAAACTTCATTGGTTTCAGCTACCGCTATTACTGCAACAGCACCTGGTTCAGTTTCAGCATCAGTTCGTGGCTATTCAAATCTGGTTGCTGGAGTGCGTACTCTAACGGCTGAGGCTACACAAAGTGACGGTACAAAAGTAACAGCAACAGGCAGCTTTGAAATTGTTGGCATCACTCAAGCCGGTCGTAAAGTTAAAAATGTCATCATCATGTTGGGTGATGGTATGGGTGCAAGTCACCGGACTGCGGCACGTATTGTTCAAAATGGTTACGCACAAGGCAAAGCCAACAAAAAATTGGCTATGGATAGCTTCACCAATACAGCCATGATTATGACCGCATCGTTGGACACCCAAGTGACTGACTCTGCACCTGGTATGGCTAATTACGTTACCGGCAACAAAGCTAACTCAGGTCAAGAAGGCGTATGGCCAGATGATACGAGTGACGCATTTGACGGTCCACGTATGGAATATATGTCTGAATTTTTGGCGCGTACTCAAGGCAAAAAACTGGGTATCGTAACGACTGCTGACGTATTTGATGCAACGCCTGCCGCTAATGCTATTCATACTTCAAATCGTGGCAACGGCACCGGTATTGTTGACCAATTTTTAGATGATTCTTTGAGAACTAATCTGACTGTATTAATGGGCGGAGGCCGTAAATGGTTTCTTCCAAGTGGCACTACTTTCGGTAATGGTTTTGGTGGTACGTCATTCACTGGTTCGGCTCGTGCTACTGGTTCTGACTATACGTTATCGGCAGATATTCAAGCAGGCTGGAATGCCGCTGCCGGTGCTATCGACACTTCTCGTAACTTGATTGCAGACTTTCAAACAGCGGGTTGGACTTATGCAGCCGATCACACTGCCTTGGCCAATGCCGGTACGCCAGCAAAATTGTTGGGTTTGTTCTCGTTGTCTAATATGAATATCGCCAAAGACAAGATGGACGGTCGTCGCGGTGTTTTTCCAACGACTTCTGCAACGACTACCATTGTTCAGGATTATGGCTTTCCTGATCAGCCGATGTTGGATGAAATGTCAACCAAAGCATTGCAAGTATTGGATGCCAATAGCCCCAACGGTTTCGTGTTGATGGTAGAAGGCGCTTCAATTGACAAGCAAGCGCATGAAATGGACAGTACCCGTTTTATGGTCGATACCATTGAGTTTGATAAAGCGGTACAAAAAGCGAAAGACTATGTAGATGGCACCGGTGATTTCGCTGGTCATGCACATCCTGATACCTTGGTTTACGTCACTGCCGATCACGAATGTGCAGGTGCAGCAATCATTGGTGCATCGAAGAAAACAGATGCCGCTTTACAAACTGAAATTGCCACCAGTGGTAATACCGTTAGTGCAGTAGCAGCAACTTTGGGACAACCCTTGTTACGTAACAATGTTGTAGGTACTTATGCGGAAGCGGGCTTCCCTAAATATACTATCGCAGCCGATGGCTACCCAGAGGCTTGGGATCCAGACAACAAATTGTTGATAGGCTACGGTGCAAACGCTGACCGTTATGAAGACTTCCGTACCCGTCCTTACCCAAGCAATGATTCACAACAACCTGGAAACAGTGTTGCTCCGCTGAATGCTTATCCACGTAACAATGTTGGTGATACGTCCATGTCATCTTCACGTCCTTATCAATTAAGTGATGGTTACTTTATCACGGGTCAAGTTCCTGGTACCCAAGCGGTTCATACCGGTGGCGATATTCCATTGACTGCTTATGGTCGTGGCGCTGGTGAACTGGGCGGTACTATCGACAACACTGATGTTTTCTTTGCAGTCATGAAAGCAGTAGTTGGCGGCACCACTAAATAAGTTACTACTTTAATAAAAGAGGGCAGAGCTTCTGCCCTCTTTTTGGAGAAAATCAAAAATGTTTAATTATATTAAAAACAAAAAAGCGTTAATCGGTTTGGTAATGGGTTTAACGCTGGCTCAACCAACTCTGGCTTCTACCATTAATTTTGATGGTTTGGCGGCTGGTGCAAATGCCAATTTAGATACCTCAGCGATTGACTTAGGCATTACTTTTAATAATGCGGCTTTTTTACCAAATCTGGACAGTGATGGTATTGCTATTCCCGATTCTGACCATTGGCAGATTGATACTGGCTTGGTGACAGTAGAAAACACTTCTGTACAAGGTTGGGGCGTTGCGCCCAGCGCTCAAAATGCCTTGGATGCACGTTGGTCACCGATTTGGATGGATTTTGCTACTGCAATAGATTTGTCAGGCTTCTCTTTTCAGTTACCAAACAGTACTTATGGTAATTTAACGTCTAATAACGTTTTATTTTTAGATGCTGCCGGTAATACTTTGTATGATTTGGTTTATAACCAAGGCACACCTTTAGTGACTGTTAGTTTGCCTGTGTCGTTGTCTGGTGTAAAAGACGTTGTCTTAGCTTCTGGTACTTTTTATGACAACATTAACGTAGCTGCAGTACCTGTGCCGGGTGCGGTATGGTTGTTTGGTTCTGCACTGATGGGATTTATGGGTTTTTCACGTCGCAATAAAAAAGCCTAAACTTTTTAGGCTTAATACCCAGCAATTGGGGCAATCTAAAAAAGCGGCGGCAAGGCAATCTTGCCGCCGCTTTTTCTTTTTTTGCATAGTACCCAGCAAAAATACGGGAGAGCAAGCGATTAATAATCTCTCATTTATCACCAAGAAAAAACTTCGTGCTCTTCGTGTCTTCGTGGTGAATGATTTTTAAGATTTATCCAGCGTGTCAATACGCCAACAGAACGTCTTGCACCCGGTTGGGAAAGTCGGAAATCAAACCGGTAACGCC
>CAIUYS010000392.1 GCA_903903365.1 uncultured Methylococcaceae bacterium | reverse complement strand
GTTTCTTTAGCGTCCAATTGCACTAATGCTTCCATGGCTTTGATGCGTACATTTTTGTCCTTTTCTTGAAGAAGAGGAGTAATGCTTGGAATCGCTTCCTTGGCGCGAAATTGCACTAATACATTGATTGCTTTATTGCGCACAGCGCTGTCCGTATCATGCAAAAGAGGAATAATACGGGGAATCGCTTCTTTTGCGTCTAGTTGCCCTAATACGTCTAGTGCGGCATTGCGTACATAGGGTTCGCTATCTTTCAAAAGAGGCGTAATGCTGGAAATTGCTCTTTCTTCTGCCAAGCTTTGCAATAGCTGTAATAGGGATGATTTGCTGTTGCTTGCATTATTGTTTGTGTTTTTTAAGGTAGGAGCAATAGTTGGAGCCGTTTCTTTTTTTGGTGACGGAACCACTACTTTTTTTGCGCTTTTGCTGCTTTTGTCCTCCTTCTTTCCTGTCAAACATTTCTTTTCAGGCCCGGAAGAGCGATGAGTACAGTCTTGGGCTTTTTCAGCTTGAGCCGTATGATTTACTAAAATCAAGATCATGGAAAAAATAAAATAAAGTATTACTTTCATAAATAATGAGCTGTTTTAATAGGTGGCTTAGGTTGAAAATAACACACCTCATGGGGCGCTAAAAATTGCTTTTAGCAAGTTGGCGAGGCAGTTGTTTTAGTGACTGACTAAAAAACGAAAAACGGGGTTCAGGTCTTGGAATATATCATCTTTATAAAATTGCTTAATTTTAGGTGTTCAAATAATTTCCATTAGCCCAATAGTATTACTGATGACTGATTTTGTCGAGTATGGTAGCTTTTAATATATCATTTAGAGGGCTTTGATAGCCGGCAATGCCTATAAACCATGCTCTGGGGCGGGTTATATGCGCGTTATATTATTTGACCCCAGTCATATTCCAGTTATATTAGCGAGTTATAAAACTACCGTTCGAATCGTTAAAATAGGAGCTTATATGCACGCATTAAAAAAACAAGTAAAACAAAAGCTGACGTTGATTGCTTTCAGTATTCTGTTTTCTGCTAATTATGCAATGGCAGCAACAGACTTAACTGCGCAAGAAAATTTTGTCAGGGCGCGTATAAAGAATCATCAGCAAGATACAGATCACACAAATCACGTTAAACCTGTCGATAAGAACCTGGAGTTTCATGGTATTTTTTATGGTTATCTCCCTTGCAATGATTGTAACGGCATTAAATCAACGCTGTCTTTAAAACAAAATAACAATTATCTGCTGGTCACTCAGCCCGCCAAAGAATCTTCAAGGGAGTATTATGAGAAAGGGAAATACAGTTGGAATGATGAAACTCATACTGTTGTTTTAACGCCCCGTAGCGAAGCAAGCACACGGCAATATTTGATTAAAGATGAAGGGACACTCATTTTGCTTAACACGGATGGATCGCAGATAAAGGGCGCTGAGGAAGATAGCTATACGTTGCGTAGAAGCGATACGGTAAAGTCACGTGAAGTGCATATTCATTAGGATTAATAGTGTGGCTTAAGGGCGCGTTAATCAAACGCGTCAAGTGTAAAGTCGTAGCTTGTGAGCAGGGTAGAAAACCCGGTGGTCTTGTAAAATCACATTTGCTTGCCAAGGAGAGAGTATGTTGGTGATTAGTTTGTTGGCAAGGCCGCCTTTGTTATCGGCAACATAAATAATGGCCTTCGGGTATTTTGTGCCTTGTTTGAGCGAGCTGTAAATTGCATAGGTTTACCCGTTATTCGATAGTTCCGGGTGTTGACATGTTTAAAGTGAGCTAATAAACTGATCATTCATTTAATAGCACAGCCGTTGGCCTTGTGACGTTGTGTATACCCAAATCCAAAACAAGATTTATGATAATCACGCCAGAAATAATCGGTTATGTAGCCGCTACCTTAACGACTGCCTCTTTTTTACCTCAAGCTATTTTAACGATAAAAACCAAAGACACGGAATCCCTTTCGTTGAGCATGTACAGTTTGTTTACAGCGGGCGTGTTTTTTTGGCTTCTTTACGGTGTTTATATTTCCGATAAAGCCATTATTTTTGCCAACTCAATTACCTTGGTATTGGCCGCATCAATTCTGTTTTTTAAGATTTATAATGTGCTGTTCAAAAACGGTTAGTTGATAGTCAATAGTCTGTTAAACCCAACCGCCGCATTAAAAAATGATAATTATTTTGTGTTACTCTTTGAAAAAGAGGGGATAGTGGAAATGGCGTTAAGTTAAGCATAAAACTGGAGTAAAACAGCTTTAGCTGTTTTTACAGGCAATAGCTAAAGCGATTGCACTCCCGTTTTTTAAACAACTTGCGCTTAACTTAATGGCAGCGGGTTAGGGGCGATTTTTAAAATCAATTCCACTGCTACAAAAAATAATTTTTGGCATGAATCACTAACCGAGATATGAAGAATGACTAATAAAGTGTCCTTGACCCAGTTCATTATTGAGCAACAGCGCGGTTTGCCGGAGGCATCAGGCACGTTTACGCTGTTACTGAATAATATTGTAACCGCCTGTAAAGAAATATCGCACTTGGTTAATCGGGGCAATCTTGTCGGTGTATTGGGCAGTGCGGAGTCTGAGAATGTACAGGGTGAGGTACAAAAAAAACTGGATATCATCACCAATGACATTATGGTTAATGCGCTTAACTGGACGGGGCATTTGGCAGGTATGGCGTCAGAGGAAGTAGATGATATTATTGCCATTCCGGCACAGTACCCCAAGGGTAAATATTTGGCGTTGTTTGATCCCTTGGATGGGTCTTCAAATATTGATGTTAATCTGGCGGTGGGAACTATTTTTTCTATTTTACGTTGCCGTGAGGGTGTAGAGCCGGCCGTTGAGGATTTTTTGCGTCAGGGAGCGGAGCAGGTTTGTGCCGGTTTTGTGCTTTATGGGCCGTCAACCATGATGGTTTTAACAACGGGTCATGGCGTTAACGGTTTTACGCTTGATCAGGATATCGGTGAGTTTATTTTGACCCATCCGGACATGAAAATTCCTGAAGAAACCAGCGAGTTTGCTATTAATATGTCAAATCAGCGCTTTTGGGAACCGCCTGTGCAGCGTTATATTGATGAATGTTTGCAAGGAACAGAAGGGCCGCGAGGCAAAAACTTTAATATGCGCTGGATTGCTTCGTTGGTTGCCGAGGTTTATCGAATCCTGACGCGGGGTGGTGTGTTTTTATATCCGTTTGATTTACGCGATCCATCAAAACCCGGTAGATTACGCCTTATGTACGAAGCCAATCCGATGGCGTTTATTATTGAGCAGGCGGGTGGCGCTTGTTCTACGGGGCGTGAGCGTATTCTTGATATTAAACCAACCGGCATCCATCAGCGCGTGCCGCTGGTTTTGGGGTCAAAAAACGAAGTTGAGCGGATTGTCGCTTATCATCAGGAAGGATGATATCGATTGGCTCATCGGCATCAACTTAAAACAATAACACCACGAAGACACGAAGGGTACGAAGAGAACCCAGGGTAAAAACTTCCTATTCTTCGTGTCTTCGTGGTGAATAAAAGGCTTTTATTTATGTAATTCATGTTTCGGTGTTGAAAAAGCATTCTTTGCATTATTTGAATGTGTCATTGCTTTTGGCTGTCAGTGCTTTCATCTATTGCTTTTCGCTGTTGCGCGGCTTCATCCTGAAGTACGTGCTCGACTTGTTTAGCTTTTTCCAAGACTTCCAATTGGGTTTTAAACACCACTGGATCTGGTGTCTTGGCTTGTTGGTCTTTTTCTTCACAGCCTGCCATTGACGTAAACAGCAGCAGTATTAGCGTCAACTTTAGAATGGGATTCATGGGTTCTGCCTCTTTAGTGATGACTCACTTATGCTAACCAGTGATTATCGGGGTAAATTATTGGCTTCTGATGCTTTGTTGTAATCAACGCCTACACTGACAATAAAGCTGGTGGCTTCTTCTATATTCATAGCCGATTTTATTAGCTTTGACTTGTCGACAATCACCGTAAAGCCGGAGGTTGGGTTAGGTGATGTGGGGATAAACAGTATATATTTATCATCGTATTTGTTGGTTACATAAGCCGGTACCCAAATACCTTCTTTTGGATATTCAACATAAACAACTTCCTTGGTCATGGTTTGTTCATGTGATGAAAACATGTTGATGACTTTTTTAAGTACCCGGTAAATAGTGTTTAAAAAAGGAATTCTGTCGATAACAAAATCAAAGATGCCAATAACCCAGGAGCGCCCTTTTTTGACAATAGTGCTGCCTATGGAGACCAAGATAACAAAGCTGACGGCGAAAACCAGAGCGGTATACAGGTAGTTATCGGAAACATCGTAAACAACGTTAAATAAATTGGAAACCAGTCCTTTTACAAAAATAATAATTTGCAATACGATAACAATAGGAATGACAGCAAAGACGCCGATCAGGAAATAATTTAATAGCTTTTTAGTGAGCTCGTTCATTTTTTGTCTCCATGGTTTATGCCGACTTAATCATCAAACTAGCTGATGACGATTTAAAATTCCCTCAATCAGTAAAATACCAACCTACAGATTGGAAGAAAAGATGCCCATCATTATAAGCGAATTTACGTTAGATGTATGAGTGATAGATAGTTCTCCGAAAAAGCTTGGGCGGTGTTGATAGTGGTCGATGCCTGTATTATGGGGCTATAATTTTGTGTTGCCGTGCCGATGTAACTGATTTTCCTGTAAAGTTAAGGTGCAGTTTAAAGTAGATGTTTTTTTTAACGGGTCGGAACTATATAACCCGTGAGTTTTTAAAATCAGGAGACCTTGTTATGCCAAAAAATGTATTGATTACCGGAGCAGTCAAGCGCATTGGCGCCAATTGTGCACGGTTATTACATAGCGAAGGGTGTAATGTGTTTTTGCATTACCGGTCTTCAAAAGAAGCGGCTTTGGCGCTTTGTTATGAATTAAATCAACTGCGCCCTGATTCGGCTTATATGATGCAGGCCGATTTACTCAATAGCGGTGAGTTGGACGCACTGGTCACTGAGGCCTGTATGGCTTGGGGCGGAATAGATGTGTTGGTCAATAATGCGTCATCATTTTATCCAACGGCAATGGCAGATGTCACTGAGCAGCAGTGGGATGAGTTAATGGGCTGTAATTTAAAAGCGCCCTTTTTTTTGGCAAAAGCATTGTCAAAAACGTTAGCGAAAAATAGGGGGTGTATTGTTAATATTGCTGATATTCATGCCGAACGCGGCTTGAAGGGTTATCCTGCTTACAGTATTGCCAAGGCCGGCTTGGTGGCTATGACTAAAATCCTGGCTAAGGAATTTGGGTCTAAAATTCGTGTGAACGCAGTGGCACCGGGGGCTATACTTTGGCCGGATTATGATATGTCTGCACAGGGAAAGCAGGAGATTTTACAGCGGGTGGCTTTGGGGCGGTGTGGTGAACCGGCTGATATTGCCAAGGCGGTATGGTTTTTAATTAAAGATGCCGATTATATGACAGGACAAATACTGACAGTTGATGGCGGGCGTACCTTGTTTTGTTAAGTTTAAGACGCGATAAATCGCGTCTTGGCTTTGCTTAATAAGTCCAGGTTGGTGTAATCCGTTTTTGCTTGAGATTGGTTTTATCGAATTTTTCCCAGAGATCCGCGTAACTCACTTGGCTAACCGGGTGTTTTAAAGTAGGGGCAATTTCTGCTAAAGGTTCAAGCACAAAAGCGTAGCGTTCAATTTCATCGCGAGGTATCTGTAGCCGTCCTTCATTGAGTATCAAGCCGTCATAAAGAATAAGGTCAAGGTCAAGGGTACGGGCCGAGAATTTCTGGCTGTTGCGCGTGCGACCGTTGTCCAGCTCAATTTGGCGTAGCAGATGGGCGACTTCGTGTACGTCTTTTTCTGATTTAAAACCAACGACAAGATTGTAAAAAGTATCCCCTGTAAAGCCGACGGCGTCTGATTCGTAAATACTTGAGATAGTCAATTTGCCAAAGTGATGTTCAAGCGCTTTTAGGCTGGCAAGGATATGTTTATCCTTGTCGATATTGCTGCCTATGCTGATGTAACCGTTGGGCATGGTTTATTTCTCGCCTCGTTCTATGATGATGCCGACATCACTGGCACCACGAATGGCGCCTTTTTTATTTAAGGTTATTTTTACCCAGGTTACATTAAATTCAGTGCGAATAATGCCGGCTATTTCAGCGATTAATTTTTCAACGAGAAAAAATTGACTGGCTTCGACAAAAGAGATGATACGTTTGGAAACGGTTTTGTAATCAAGCGCATATTGAATGTCATCGGTCTCTGCGGCTTTGTTTATGTCAAAAGCCATCTCAATATCAAGCACAACGGTTTGTTTGGTTTCCCTTTCCCAATCATAGATACCGATGATTGTTTCAATTTCAAGCCCGCCTAAAAAGATGATGTCCATAGTTATTTCCGGTTATGATGTGTAGTTTTAATAAAGCGGTAAGTATCAGGTAAATGTGCCCCGCTTACAAGTTCTGTGTGAGGAAAGAGTTACATGATTGAATGGTTGTTTGTTCCGGTTGCCTATCTGATAGGTTCTATTTCCAGTGCAATTATTATTTGCCGTCTGATGGGTTTGCCAGATCCCCGCGAACAAGGCTCAGGGAATCCGGGTGCGACTAATGTCATGCGTTTTGGAGGAAAAAAGGCGGCAGCGATTACTTTATTAGGTGATTTGCTTAAGGGCTTGCTGCCTGTTTACCTTGCCAATTTTTTGGGAATGTCTTTTGAGTTGTTGGCAGTTATCGGCTTGGCGGCTTTTATGGGGCATCTTTATCCGGTGTTTTTTAGGTTTAAAGGGGGCAAGGGCGTGGCAACATCCATTGGTGTTTTGCTGGGCTTTTCCTGGTTGCTAGGGTTTGCTTTTATAGGCACTTGGTTGCTGATTTACAAGGTCGGTAAAATTTCCTCTTTATCCGCGTTGTGTGCCTCTATTTTATCGCCGGTTTATGCCTGGTTTATGGTGGGTGACATTTACATCGTGGGTGCAGCAACGGTTATGATGGTCTTTTTGCTCTGGCGACATAAAAGTAATATTCAGCGTTTGCTGAATGGCGAGGAATGATTTTTTAGGTGCAAGGTTTTTTTAGGTACAAGGTACAAGGTTAAAGGCGAAAGGTGATGGGCGAAAGGTGCTATTTTTCCACCTTTAGCCTTTTACCTTTTACCTGTCGTTTCAATACAACTCACTGATCGGCCAGCGTGGGCGGGCAAAAATCTCCAAGCCTTGCTGTTGGCCGACCATTAAGCGCTGGCAGCCTGCGTAAGCAATCATGGCACCATTATCGGTACAAAACTCCAGCCTGGGAAAATAGATTTGCGCCTGTTCTTTGGCGGTCATTTCAGTTAAGGAGGTGCGGATTTGTTGATTGGCGCTGACACCGCCTGCAACTACGAGTCTTTTTAGGCCGGTTTGTTGTAAGGCCCGTTTACATTTAATACTGAGTGTTTCGGCAACCGCTTGCTGGAAACCGGCGGCAATATTGGCTTTGTTTTGTTCGGTCTTGTTCGGATCAAGTTCGGAGGCGTTAAAGGCATTTAGCGTAAAGGTTTTTAAACCGCTAAAGCTAAAGTCTAATCCAGGTCTGTCGGTCATGGGTCGGGGGAATTTAATCTGTGGAGTGCCGTGTTCAGCAAGCGCAGATAATTTAGGGCCGCCGGGGTAACCGAGTCCCAACATTTTTGCTGTTTTATCAAAAGCCTCGCCCGCCGCATCATCAAGGGATTCGCCTAAGAGCTGGTAGTGACCGATGCCCTCGACTTTAACCAGTAGGGTATGTCCACCGGAAATTAATAAGGCAACAAAAGGAAATGCCGGCGGATTTTCTTCCAACATAGGTGCAAGCAAGTGTCCTTCCATGTGATGCACGGAAACTGCCGGAATATCCCAAGCCCATGCCAAGCTTCTGGCGGTAGCGGCCCCGACTAATAATGCGCCCATTAATCCCGGACCTGCCGTGTAGGCAATGCCGTTAATGTCAGCGCTGCTTAGTCCGCTTTCTTGCAAGGATTGCTTGATAAGCGGAACTAATTTGCGGATGTGGTCGCGTGATGCCAACTCAGGAACTACACCGCCATATTCGCTGTGCATCTCGACTTGGCTGTGTAATATGTGGTTTATCAAGCCTTGTTTGGCGTGATAAATTGCGACACCGGTTTCATCGCAGGAGGTTTCTATGCCTAAAACGTACATTGAGTTTTTGAAAATTTTAAAAGTGAATGTATAATTAAGGGTTCTGTTTGTTCAGTGGATATTAAATGTCCTCATACTCACAATATTAACATAATTGGAATCATATAATGCCGTCAGTGAAAATTAAAGAAAACGAACCTTTTGATATTGCAATCCGTCGCTTTAAACGCGCCTGTGAAAAAGCCGGTGTATTGGCCGAAGTGCGTCGCCGAGAGTTTTATGAAAAACCAACCGCCGAGCGTAAGCGTAAAGGTGCGGCTGCCGTTAAGCGTCATTTGAAGAAATTGGCTCGTGAGCGTTATGCGTTGAAAAATTTACGTCGTGGACGTCCAGTACTTTAACATCAGGTTAATGTGATGGATTTGTTAACAGATCGTATCAAGGAAGATATGAAAGCCTCCATGAAAGGAGGGGCTAAGGCACGACTTGGTGTGATTCGTTTAATTTTGGCTGCCATTAAGCAGGTTGAAGTTGATGAGAGAATCCAGCTAGATAATGACCGGGTTATCCTGGTGCTTGACAAGATGCTTAAGCAACGCCGTGAGTCTATCAGGCAGTTTGGTGATGCCGGTCGACTGGATTTGGTGGCGATTGAAGAGGCCGAAATTTTGGTCATTCAGGATTTTCTGCCGCAAGCGCTTAGCGAAGAAGAAGTCGATGCTATGGTCAGTGATGCAGTCCTTGAGTCGGGTGCAGAATCTGTTAAAGACATGGGTAAGGTGATGGCTATATTGAAGGCTAAAATGCAGGGTCGCGCTGATATGTCTATTGTTAGCACTAAAATTAAGGCTGCATTAGCTGGATAATTTTATGGGGCCCGGGTAAAAAATGTCCGGTAGAATTCCTCGCGAGTTTATTGATGAGCTTTTGGTGCGGGTTGATATCGTTGATTTAATCGATTCGCACGTTCCTCTAAAAAAAACGGGCGCAAATTATGTCGCCCGCTGCCCCTTTCATACTGAAAAAAGTCCCAGCTTTTCGGTAAACCGTAATAAACAGTTTTTTCACTGCTTTGGTTGCGGTGCGAGTGGCAACGCCATCAGTTTTCTGATGGATTTTAGTCATCTTGATTTTATTGAAGCTGTTGAAGATCTGGCTGCCTTTGTTGGTGTTGATGTGCCCAGGGAGTCGGTTGCTCATCAGTCCGTGTCTAAAAAAGAGGATTTAAGTGGTCTTTATGGTTTGATGGAGCGGGTGGCTGCTTTTTATGTAGAGCAGTTGCGAGTCAGTCCTAAAGCCGTTGATTATCTTAAGGTCAGGGGTGTTAAGGCGGCGGTTGCCCGTGACTTTATGTTGGGTTATGCGCCCGATAAGTGGAGCGCTTTGGCGGAGAAATTTAGCCAAAAG